>CALMJT010000132.1 GCA_937864365.1 uncultured Alteromonadales bacterium
GACATCGATAATACCTTGCGCCTGTTTCATTAGCATACGTTGAAGATCGGTAGTAGATCCAACAAACACATTATTTTGAGTGAGTGCCTGTACTTGTTCTTTCTTCTCTTCTTTAGTTAATTCTTTCTTTTTCTTTTGTAGATCCATTAGCTTATCTGTAATATCAGCCATGTTCTTCATCATACCAGAAAGAACTTCGTATGCCCTTGGATGTTCGGATTCCTGCGCCAATTGAAGCATAGACAATAATGCCTCTTCACCTTTATCTAAAAGACCTCTATACTTTTCACGCGAAAAATCGTAATCGTCTTTTAAATCTTTAGAATCATCTAAAACCACAGGAACCTTCTTTTCAGGAGGAAGGTTCTTTGATAACGATTCCATCATCTTGCTTTTATCAATCATAGTAATACCTATTAGGAAATTCTATCGTCATCAGTTTGGTCAACACCAGAGTAAACTGTAAACGTTGCATCTGATCCTGATGGCGCCGCAATAGTAACAACAGGTTGAACAGCATAACCACCACCATATGATGTCATTGCGATGGTATCAATACGACCATCGGCAACAGTGGCCACAGCTGTTGCCCCAAATTGAGCGGCAGTTCCTGTTGGATCTGTTGCAGTAATTGAATCTATAGTTAGAACGCCTGAAGTTAGTTCTTCTGGAATAGTTACAGATACAAGTCTACCAAACTGAATTTCGCCGACTGTATTTATTGAGTATTGAGTTGACACATTATCAACCAATCTTAGACCGGAAATAGTAATTGTTGGAGATGATAGGTAATATCTACCAGCTGTCGTAATTGTTGCAACGGCTGTGCCAGAATCAACTACGCCAGAAATAACAGCTTTTGCTGGAGGTAGCGTTGGTAGAGCAATAACAATATCGGGTGGTGTCGTATAACCACGCCCACGATTTGTCATATTCAATGTAGTAATAATTTCTTGAGATGCCAAGAATCCAGCCGTGGCAGTTGCTTGAACAATTGTGAAGTCCGATTCAACAGCAACTTCTTCTAAGAATCCATATGATGCCATATTATTAATGTCAACAGCAACAGTGTCAATAACCGAAGATGTTTTTGCTGGCCCAAAGAATTTTACTTTCATAGAAAAGTCTAAGGTATATACCAACACTCTTCGAGTAGTCATATCGCCTTCATAGTCATCTGATACATTAATACCAGTGAGTGTAATAGGTACATCAAATGATTCTGAAAGACCTTCAACAAATTTTACAGCTAAAGTATATGTTGGCTGAAAGTATGGAAGAATTTGTTCTACGATTTGAAGAGCATCATCTTGGTTTTTAGCCAAGATATTTAATTGCATATCAACAATATATGGTGTGATTTGACCAATTGATGTTCTTGTAGTCGTGGTTGTTGATTGCGTAATTTGGTTATACTGAGAAATCTTAGTAGCCGAATCATATGCCATATTAGTAATTTCAAATGACATACGTGGAAGTTTAATCGCGATCTTAGGATCATTCAAATCTGCCTGATCATCCAGTCTAGCTAAAAACTTTTGTTTAGGACCATATGCTAATGGAACCTTTTGAACATCCTTAACAATCCCAGCAGAATCTTTACGAACTACTGAGATGTTATTAAACATTGTGCCAAATACTGCTACGGTTTTTCGTAGAATGGCATGATAGAAATGATCACCAAACATTACTTAGGTTCTCCAAATGGGTTTGATTCTGAGAAGTCAATGAAGGAATTACCTTCCTTCTCAAAATCGAAGTTCTGCGCTGAATCATCATTCTGGAATGTATAATCAACGTTGTCGTTAATATCATAGATCTCATAAATCTGAGCAGAGATATCAGGTGTACCAATATATTCTGGATCATTAACTAAGTATGTATTAACGTCACCAGAAGTTGAGATATAGAATTCAATCACATTGGTAATGTTGGTCTCAATATCGGCTAATTGAATTGTACGTGATAGACCTTCTCCCTGAATAGGATCTTGTTCAATCACCACGCCAGATACCCACTTAACATCGCCAAGAGTATCTTCAAGAGCCAATTGCTGAGCATTTACTTGAGTTGTCTTTTGTGCCAAGTTAACTTGAATAGCATTTACAATAGCACTTTGTGCATTTACTTGAGCCAACTTAGCAGCAATGGAAGTATCAATTGAAACATATGCATCATACAAATTAGATCTATTTGCCTGTAGAGATGACAGTTGAGCTAATAGTGAATTAAGTTGAGAAAGAACAGAGTTATATTCTGGAGTGCCAGGAGTTAGTGTATTTAATTGAGCCTGAAGAGATGCAATATCTTGTTGCATAGAAGCAATTTGAACATCTAATGCATTTAACTGAACTAACATCTGAGACTTTTGATCGACTAAATCCGAATATTGACCTTCATAGGTTGTCAATAATTCTTGAGCTGAAACTAACTGTGTCTGAAGAGCATCACGTTCAGAGATCAATACTTCCAATGATTCACGAGCTTGAATATAAGCTGTGTTCGGAATTACTTGATATAGTCTTGTTCCAATATCAATGTATCCAGAAATATCTTGGACAACCATTGATATAGCATCGGCATGAACAGTTTGAATTTGATCGATTTCTTCCAGACCAGTTTTGAAATCTTCATCATTGTATTCAAACAATTTACACTGTAGCTTATAAACAGGCAAGTTGTTTAATTGATAGAATGGTTGTTCGTGTTCAACAAATGAGATCTCAAAGAATGATGATGACATTGGTAAATAAATTAAATCACCTTCATTAGGACGGAAGTTATCAATAGCGTTGTTATAGAAACCAACCAACTTATTCCAAGTTCTCTTAGCAACAATAAATGTTGCTTCATCTCTAATTTCAAGCCCGAACTTAGACATTAGGTTACCATCACCACCAAAGCCTTCGATGTCTTCAATGTACATTTCAATCATGTAAGAATCGTCAAAGTACGATTCACGATCTTCATTCAAGATCATGTCTCGAGTAACAATCTTACGTGGGAGATAATATACCTCCTGGCCATAAATCTTTAGAGCTTCAATGACAATATCTTCGTAAAGATTTTGTTCACCTCTATAGCCCTGCGTGAAATATACATTGCGTGGCATTACTTATCCTACCATAAAGTTGACTGGCATCTCATGATTCAGACGAATCTCATCTTCAAGATCTTGAATCTCAGTTAAAGCATCATCATACATTTGACGCCCTTGAAGAATAACACCACCCGGTAATTGCATTCCTTCAAACTTGAGCATGTTTTGGCCCCACTGTCTCTTAATCAGAGCCGTGGCATATCTCTTCAACCACATATCATTATAGACTTCAGTGTAAGTATTTGGATCAATAACTACATCACAGTCAACGATGATGTATTCACCAACACGAACTTGAGTCCAGTCCATGTCAATGTAAAGTCTATTTTGATGACGTGAGAAACGAATATGCTCTTCGGTACCATTAATCATTAGATCAAGAGTACCAAGGAATTGTTGAATTTGAAAGTAGTATGATAGGTTACCCATTACTCCAGAGAATACACCCATGTTATAGATGTCGTTCAAATGCATTTGATAACGAGCATCAAACATGTTTACAGATGAACCTGGAGCAGAAATTGGTAGAACTCTACGAACATATGTGTATTGATCGGCAATAGCAATATACTTATTAGCCACATCAAACTCAGTGATTTGATGTTTTACAAATGTTGGTAGAATAGCATCAGAGTGATACGTCTGATAATACTGAATCGCTTCATCTACACGTTCGTCGAGTTGATCATCATCTACGTTAATCTCAACGACAGGCGCTCCGAGTTTACGAAGGCAATAGTCGATGAGTGTCTGTCTTGAATTAACTTGTGCCATATTAAATTGCCTGTCTATTTAAGAATGAGTTAAGCATCCAATCATGCTTACGATGCGCTGCCATACGAGCAGCGAGCATATCTGAAATATCAAAGGTACCTTCTTCTTCGGAAACACGATATGCTTCAGCTAATACATTCAATAGTACTTTATTGTCAGAGGCAAGCTCTTTAATCATTTGAGCTGGATTTGATACTTCACTCTCTGAAGATTTGACTGGAGAAAGATCTTCAAACTCTGCGTATGAGCCTGGAGCAAACTCGCCTTGAGTACGAATCACTTCAGCGATTGTATCAACTGCGCCAAAAGTTTCTTCCCATAGATCGCCAAGGTAAGTGTGATATTCTGCGAATGATGGACCCATAACGTTCCAATGGAACTTATGAGCTTTAAGATAGAAGGTGAATGTCGTAGCAAGTACGACCTTAATATTATTTGCGATCATTGGATCTCCAAAACAAAATAGTACTAGTGGTTAGCTAGTACTATTTATATGATTTAGAGATTGAAGAATTATTCAGACTTAATTACAACCCATTTTTTCAATGGGCATTCGGCCCAATTTAATTTAGTCTTCACAGGCATAAAACAATGACAAACCGTACAAGTTTTTAATGTGTTGTTAAACTTATCGCAAGATTTGCATATCTTATATCGATCATTCATCATGGCGATTGTGTCGTAATAGAAACTGGGTCTTGATCAACACCGGTGCCATCTGGACAGCATGAAGCCATCCACGGCATAGACAACTGCACAACTGATTGAGTTGGCTGAGGTGCTCTCATAGCATTCAGTTCATCAGTAATTTGTTGTTCTTTTGTCTGTTTACCAACAATATTCCACACCCAGCTAAGGATTGTTTCAGTGTCTAACTCTAAATGATCAATAAATGCATTTGGAGAAGGAGCCTGTAGCTGTGTTGATTCCCTAATATAATGAATAGAGTGATCTTCAGTATCTCTAATTTCTAGTTCCCATTCAACAATAGCAACTACATTAGCCATGCCGCCGGATTCTGGCAAACCATGAATTTTATCAATTGTCCATCTATATAAAAACATCTTTAATCTCCATTAATAAACTTGTGTTGTTTGACTAGCGTTATGAAATGTTGCCCAAGGATATTGAGTCCTATAAGCTAAGCCATTCTGTCTTACTCTGACCCAGAAATTTCCTGTGCAACAGCAAGAAATTTTTCTCATTGAAAAACACATTCTTTTATAACCTCCATACGCATTAGCAGATGCATACACATATGGATCTGAAGCAGTAGTGGATCTATTTATTCTAATATTAGAACCGTAGAAGCCATCTTCAGTATAACCATTTGTATTGACAACAGCGACCCAATCGTGGAAGCATTCACCAGAATATGAATGATACCCAACAACTTCGAGCATATATGGATTCCAACCCATACCAGCTGAACTATTTACTGGCCATGGAGTTCTAACATGTAGCCATGGATGACCAGTACCTAAGCAGTCTGAGATTGATGATCCATCACAGACGCAATGACCGATTTGTTGCCATTCTGAAATGTCTGCTTGAGAATCTAAAAGAGCAGTAGCAGACACATTACCATTAACTGTTGTTGCTTGTAAATTTGCCATAATTAAAACATCGCATTATTATCGTTACTGCTTGTTGTCGCCCAAGCATAACTGTTAAACCAACCGCTGTTATTAAACCAGCGAACCCAAAGCCAGCCATTGTGGCATCCAGGATATTTATCAACAGCAAAACAGACGCGTCTGATGCCGCCATAAGTATTAGAAGAAGCATATACAAATGGATTAGAACCATATCCGGCGTCTGATCTTATTTGACTACCATACCAATCGTTATTATAACCATTTACGTTCACTACTGCTTTAAAGTCATGAACATGCTCTCCACCATAAGTATGATGTCCCTGAACTTGTAAAATAGAGGGATTCCATCCAATTGGAGAATAATCTGCTCCAAGTGGTGTTCTAACGTGTAATCGAGTTGTAGCCCCATTTGAATCATGACAATGATATAACTTATACCAATCTGTCACATTAGAATTACTACTGGAAGAGATAAGACCACTGCCAGCAATTGTTAGTTTTCCATTAATTGTTGTTTGTTGTAAATTTGCCATAATTAAAACACATTAGTTGTACTATTGTTATACGCGGCGTGTCCCCACGCATAGTCATCAAAGTAACCAGCATTCATTCTCCACCGCACCCAAAACCATCCCACACAACAGCATCCATATTTACGCATTGCAAAACATACTCGCCTTTTTCCTCCATATGTTCCATCTGATCTGTATACTCTAGGTGCTACGTCTTCATTTCCTAGATTGATTCTAGTGTTTGCTTGAAAATTATTACTTGTGTCTACGTTAATGATAGATTTGAAGTAATGTGTATACTCACCACTATATGTGTGGAATCCAATAACTTCCAACATTGTTGGGATATATGTTGGACCATTTGTGTCAGCAGGTAGCGGTGTCCTAACATGAGAATAACCACAAGAATATACTGGATTACAAATGCTAGTATCAGTCGCATCAACGCAATGATAGATTCTATACCAAGGAGTATAATCTTGAGCCGTGTTAACAATGCTACTAGCTGTTAAGGTACCATTAGCAGATAAACTACTAAGAACTGCCATTACTTGTTCTCCAATGCATTTACTTTAGCTGTTAATTCTTTAACTGCTTCAATTAAGTAAGCAACTGTCTTTGTATATTTAATACCGGCAGGTTTGCCTTCATCGTCATACACTACTAAGTTGCTTAATACCTCATCAGTATCTTCAGCAATTAGACCTGGCTCGTCTTGTGCTTCTCCGTCGATTCTATCATAAATCACCCCTTGCAGTTTATTGACAATGTCCAATGCACCAGTGATTGGGCGAATGTTCTTTTTGATTCTACGGGTTGATGATTCCGTTAAAGTGCCATACACGTAAACAGTGCCATCGTAGTCAATACGCATTTTAGCGTTGCCTTGTGTCGGGCCTCTAGTATAAAATTCTAAGGCGCCGCCTGTTCCATATGTAGAAGCTCTGCTAATAGCGACAATAGCAGCTCTATGGTGATCGCCGTCGGTGTCAATAACTGTCATACCTATAGATGCTACATACCCAGATCCAGCTTCATTTCTTAGCCATAATGTATTAGAGTCTCCATACCAATTGCTTGCAACAGATGCGCCTGTCTGATTAACTGTTAAACGGCCATTGTGGTCCAGTCGCATCTTATGTGAAGACCAATCAGATGAACCATTTCTAGAGGTGTACCAGTAATGCGAGTGATTTTCTGATGCAGTTGTGCCATTTCTCCAGTGGCCAGCATAGTAATTTAAGTCATTGCCATATGAGCGAATCATACCACCATAGCCACCAACCGTACCAAGGCCAAGTGACTCGTAATTACCAGTGCCCTGAATTCTAATACCATCTGCACCAGATCCGCCATCACCAACTGGGACTATGATTTGGCCGGGCACAGTTATTGAAGAAGATCCTCTAGAAATAGTCAATGCCTTTATATCACTCCCACTATTTCTAGTGAATAAGTATAATTGGTCTAAAACTGAGTCGTATGCAATTCCTCCACCATAAGTAGTTGCGCCAGGCCATTCTTCAATATAAAAACTACTTGGGGAACTGTTATTTCCAGAAATAGAAATGCTACCAGTGGAACTAATTTTTAAAACTTGATCTGTATCGGCGCCTGTAGAATTAAAATTAAAAGACCAGCCAGAAGTTTGGGCCGTATAGAAATTCACATATTGATTAGATGCGGTAATTCCTGAATTAACATGTAATCTGTAGCCACCAGTTGTAGAGCCTGAAGCTGCATAGAATGTTCTATTCGAATCAATTGCAGTATTTCCGCCCACAGCAAGAACAGCAGAATTTGTTAAATTTACACCACCATTGCCATCACCAGCAGCATAATTTAAAAAGCCGCTTGCTGGATAAAATGCATGAGATCTAACTCCAGCCTGATCAAATCCAATACCACGACCATCAATAAGATGAAGTCCAGCGTATGAAGTAATAGGCGGAAGTGAATTTACAAAACTTGCATAATGAGAACCTGCTACTAAAAACTTTACTTCAGATCCATTTATTGCTGCTGGTTTATATGCGTTATTTACTCTATCATAAGACTGGAATAAAGACTGAGAACCATCATATCCAAGTTCTAAACCACCAGCTACTCCTGGATTTGTGTTTGACCAACCGCCTAATCCTAAACCACCAGTAATATCTAAAGATCCAGTCATCGTATCAGAAGTATCACTCCTCAGAAACTGACTCGAATCTAGACCATCAATTGTTGTAGCATTAACACCTAATGAATCTACTTTTGTCTTTGTAATACGCGCATCTACTCTGGCATCGGTATAATAAAGGTTAGTTCCTTCGGCAATATTACTTGTGGACAATGCACTAGTAGAAGCAGCAGTAATTCGTCCCTGAGCATCTACTGTAATAATCGGAACTTGAGATGCAGAGCCATACGAACCGGCGGTTACTCCAGTGTTCGATAGATTAGATGACGATAATGTGTTTGGCGCAACAGCATTACCTTGAATTTTATTAATTGCCATTGTTTTCCCTGCCTAAATGAAAATAGTACTAGTGGTTAGCTAGTACTATTTATAACACTAAAGATTTTATCTGATAAATAGCTAATCACAGGAAATTTAGATGTCTAACAACGGCGCCGGTAAATATACCACCGGATAAATTAAATTTATATGGATTATTTCAAATGAAAACAGCATTAATGTGGTCAGGAGGCAAAGATAGTGCTTCTGCATTGTACAAATTGAGACGTCAAGGTTTAGAAGTGACAACTCTAATCACAACTATGTTTGTCAATCTTAATAAAAATAATAGCGAGCCAATTGTCGAAGGTACATCTGTGCCATTATCACTTATGAAATTACAAGCTCAAAGTGTTGGCTGCGAACTAATTCCTATCATATTTAATGATCCTTCTGAATTTAATATGGACTCAATTATTGATGTCCTGCGTGTAAAACTTTCAAAGGATATTATCTATGGTAGTGGAGGATATGGCAAAAATTTTCAAGCCATAAATTGGCATATAGAATTATGGAATAAGCTTGGTATTACTCCATTACAAACAATTGATCATTACACCAATAATGGCAAGGACGCAGCAGATGATATTTTGCAATCAAATATTAAAGCTAAAGTAATGTCTATTAACTTAAAGTATTTACCAATTGAACTGCACGGTTCTGAATATGATACTAACTTTATACAAGCTCTCAGTAATATAAACCCAGATTTGTCACCAGTTGCTTCTCAAAATGAATTTCAAACATTTTGTTATGATAGCCCGGATTTTACATTTCCAATTAAATGGACGCACGATGGGCAATTTATAAAACAGACTAATTTTGCTACAGATTATTTAAATTTCATGCACACATTCTACAAGAATATTAAGCCTTTTTATTAGGAATGCACCAAAGCGTTAAGGTATGTCTATGACCTTCAAATATTGGGAGGACTTGGTGCGCATCTCTACCACCATTAAAAACAACAACGCTGCCAGCACTGGGCTTGTAAGCATCGTTCCCATCTACAACTAGCTCTCCACCCACAAACTCATCATTAAGATACATCACAAATGTTATTATGGATTCAGAAAGAGGAGCGCCCTCAGCAATTACACCGTCTGGAACAATATCAATATGTTTGACTAACCCAGGGCCAGGAGTCATTTCTGCATATGTCAGCCACGCAGGTCGCCATCCATCTTCAATTAACTTTAGGCACTTAGTTATTGCTTTTGAAATATAAACGCTTGTGTGGGTAGAAAATATTAACGATTTATATCCTTTAAATTGCTGTACAGAATCCGGATTCAACACGCTAATTATTTGATGACATAGCGCATCAGAGATAACGTCGTATTCTATTCGATACATCACATTTCCAAATCCGGCGCATAGTACTCACCTGACACACGAACTGCCCTTGAATATCTTTCCCACCTTGTTTTAGTAGTTGATGGTATATTTCCCCTCAACCATGTTTGAGAAGCTAAAGAATATCTAGGTTGTTCCGTCATATTAGTTGGATTAAAGTGAGGAATCCATGAAGGGAAAATCACTAAGTCACCCTTTTTAGGATGAATCTCATAATATGACTCATTGTACCGATTAGTTTTTTGATAACCAACAAGAAAATCAAACTTCTTAAAAATATTTTGTTGCTCAATATATAACACTAATGGCGATGATTCGGGCGCGTCTTCAAAATAATATACAGCTGACAATATACTATTTGGATGATCATGCATCGATAATTGATTACCAGGAGGAGTCTTAATAAGTAGCACTTCATTTGTTTCAATCGACAAATGTTCCTCAATACCAATTATATTATGAGCAAAATAATTTGTCCATTTGTTTATTTCATTCATGATATACTCATTACTAGCTTCGCATAATATTGACGAAATCGGTCGCATTGTTTTCAATTCAGCCGATTTTAATATGCTAATATCATCGCAATTAATAAAATTTCCTATATTTTTATGTAATACAGGTACAGGCATCAAATCAATAATATCTTTCATTATCATTTATCTTTCGAGTCATAGACATCTATTTTATATCCAAGATTTTTAGCATAATCAAGGAAAGTTTGTTCACGAAGCAATCTTTTATCTAAGGTATTGCCTAAATTTGTTGTGCAAATCCATTCAATTGGCTCAACTTTATCATTTATAATTTCAACATTATATTCATTAAGATTGTCGTAAATGTATGTGTTAGTATAAAGAACAAATTTACCACAGTGTTGAATCTCGTTAAACGCTCCACCAATATACTTTTGATATCGATCTAGCATTTTTAGATTTTCTTCAAAGTCTTCATCAGTTTCAGTTGGGAACCCAACAAACATTGAAATATTATTCTTAATTCCATATTTGTGACACATCTCAAAATGCCAATCTAATTGATCATTGGTATAACCTTTATGCATTTCTTTACGAAGTCGTTCAGAACCAGATTCAATCCCAAGATCTAAAGATCTACAACCAGCATTTGCCATAAGTTTGTAATAATCATCGCCATGAATTGATTTATCCTTTGGCACAAACATGGCATTATATTCAAATGTGAATTGATGATCTTCTTTTTTCAATTCGATAATTCTTTCATTGAATATTCTGAAGTTTGTTGGATGCCCATTTGCAAGAGCATCAGTTCGCTTGAATTTAGTTACTCCAGTTTCTTTATATAATTTATAACACTCGTTAGCCACATCCAATCCATTTCGATATGAAGGATATGGAATGTATTTTCTAATAGAACAAAATGCGCATTTGCCTGGACAACCGTTTGCACCTGTTATAAAAATTTCTCGTTCTTTATTACCATCAATTAATGGAATACGTTTATAGCTCGGCGGAATATATTTTTCTTGAATCTTCTTAACAAGTTCAGTCCATTCTTCGTAGCCATTACGAGTAACTTTTGCATAGGTATTTAACCCAATTAAAGAATCTTCTGGAGTCCCATTAAGAAAATCTACTAATACTTCTTCAGCGTTTCCCAGTGAATAATGCTGAATTAATTCTTCCTTGACCAACTCCCACCCAAGAGTATAATTGCTTCCACCAGGAATATACCACACTCCAGGGCCGCCAATGATTGCTCTTATTCCGTGAGGTTTTAATTTACGTAAGAATGCACGAGCCATATCAAATTGACGATATGAGAATACTGAAACGCAAACAATTTGTGGGCTAAACTCAATTATTTTTTTAATAGTTATATCAATAACATCATTAACTGGCTCAGGAATATTCTTTAAAGTATTATGTCTATACGATGAATATTCGTTATAATTGGTATTTTTAAATAATTCATAATTGAAATCGATTGCGTCATATTCAATATCAAGTTTTTCACATACGCCAGAAAGCCATGCTAATGAAATTGGTACTTTCTCTTCAGCAACTACGCCAAAACTAATTAAAGATGCTTTATTAATTTTCATTACATTGTTACAATATATTCTGTCAAGTTTTTATTTTCATTGAATTGTAAAATATAATTATTAATCTTTGAATAATCTATATCTTTAAAATACGTGCATTTTGTGGCGATTGTTTGCATAGAATAAAATAAAAATGGATCGTTTTTATACAATATCTTTAAATCATTTGTTGTAATTACTGTACCAATTAATTCTTCGGCCTTAATTCTAAAAGATTCATCTGGTATTACGGCTCGAGTAAATAAAAATTCACACTCATATTGATTTAAAATATCAAATATAGTTTCTTTTGGTTTTCCAAAATATGGATTTATCCATCCTTTATAGTTGTATTTTCTAATAACTGAGTAATAATTGCAGATTTCATCAATATTATCAATCTCTCCAGTTGACAAATAACAATTTGACGCATCAATATTGTTTTCTAACATAAACTCATTTAGTGCTTCATAATATACAGTATTGCCACAATCAATTATAGTAGTATTACCAAACTCATTAATAATTTGTTCGTATGCCGGATCCCACAACATTTTAACATTTGATTTAAATGTAACGGGTATCACTGAATTTTTACCATGCAATTCAACCAGTTTTAAATAAGTTGATAAACTATCTTTACCAAATGATGTTTGTAAAATAATTTTATTCATTATACACTATCTCCAAAAACATAATTTGATGATATTAAATCTATATGTTTTCTAGTTTCTAATAAATTTATTCCATTTATTAATAAATCTGGGTGAAGGCTGTACGAAAATGAATATATTTCTAATTTTCCAATATTAAATGAATATTCTATTTCAAAGAATCCATGATGTCGACCAAATGCTTGTCGCACAACCTTTGTTGCATCTCTATGCATCGGAATATTTGTTGAAAATGTTCTTGTATTCAAGTCATCAATTCCTATACTACCAATTACTTTATAATATGTTTTATTAGGAATTTTCGATTTTCTTAACAAATATTTAGTAGTTGAACTAAATGCAACATCTTCAATTAATGTTTCTTCAAGCAATGCAGAATTATTTGAAACTATAGTTGATAGTAATCCGGATTCGACAATGTATTTTCTATTGCTATTCAACATAATCAAATCAAAAGATTGTTCCTTATACATTTCATAAAATAATTCAAATGACTCATTTCTTATAAATTCATGAAATGACACAATTGCTATATTTGAAGTGACACTTTGTTTTTGCATTAAAAAATACAAACAAGACTGCAAGTCGAGATATACACTTGAAGGTGGAATTGAAAATATTTTCTTTCTATTCAAATTATACGCATTGATATCGATTCCATCAAAACTCAAATCTGCTTCTGGATTAATAATAAAATCCGCATCATATGGATTATCCACCATTTCTGCAAATGGAATTTTAACCACATGATCAGAGACCGTAGCTATAGAACTATGTATTTTTAATGTAGTACTAATTTTTCTATTAGGCATATGGGTACGCCATTCCATTCTTAAATGATTTTACTTTAATGAAATAATCTTCAATTCTTTCTGAATAATCTTCTTGCCATGAAAAAACATAACCACTATATGTACAAGAAACAATTTTAGACACAACATTATAATTATGCTCAATGTCTTTGTATTTTAACTGCCTATAAATTGGAGAATAAATCATTGAGAATGCATCTCCCCACTTGTTAATTACGCCAAACGGGATTTTCATCATTGCAGCAATTAAACCAATTTCACTATTATAGGATGTCCAAATTGTTTTTGCATTATTTAATAAATGCATGCCAGATACATCTTCTGCAATTACTCGTGTTCCCCAACGATTTTTTACTCTATTGACTGATGTTGGCGTAGTAACTGGGTGCAATTTAATAACGGCTTCAGGATAATCAATCATAATTTCATCGACTTTATCCCAGTCTACTGTGCTGAATAAATTTGATCCTGGTAAAAATATCACAGAATCATATGCAGGCATATCATTGGATAGGACATATTTGTCTTTTACTTTTGAAAGAATTTCTGGCACCAAATCATCATACAACGTTGGGTCATACATAATCCGATCCATCATACGACAATTAATTTCGGCATTTCTAGAAGAAATAAGAATACCACCCAGAGAATCGTGATATGCAATACCATATACTCTAGAATCATGAATTCTATCTTTATCGCCCTTTGGTGGCACGCCACCAATTAATGGGCCCACATTATATTTTGCTACTAAATCTAATGCCGCAGATTGAGAAGAGACTTTTTCTTCTAAACGTAAGAATATGTCTAAATCATAATTAGGCACATTTTCTCCAATTCGAGTTTCAATTTGCCATTGATCATTTAATGTATCCATTTTATACCTTACCAATATATGTTATTAGCCATGTTGAATATGACATAGAAGTAGTATTCGATGTTGTGCGAATACCACTAGATGAAGTAGTCCATGCAGTTGGGACATTCCATGATGTCGACCAAGAAGTAGAATTCGAGGTTGTAGCCGACGTCGACCAAGATGTTGTACCAGACCAATTCGTTGTCCATGATGTTACATGAGAAGTTGTCTGCGATGTTGACCAATTTGTTGGACCAGACCAATTCGTTGTCCATGATGTTACATGAGAAGTACTATTTGACGTCGTTTGAGACGTTGATCTAGATGTTGTTTGGCTGGTTGTGGCACTATATGAAGTAGACCAAGATGTTGTACCAGACCAGGATGTTGTCCAACTAGTTGCGTAACTAGTAGTTCCATAAACATAGCCCGATTTACCACTACCAATAATGGTCGAGTGTGATGTTGTTACCGATGTTGATCTAGAATAACTTGTCGTTGCGGACGTTGTACCAGACCAGGATGTTGTCCAACTAGTTGCGTAACTAGTATTCCATGCTGTAGAATAGCTTGTTGCATAACTTGTGGTCGCCGATGTTGTTGCAGAATACGCAGTAGTTACTGAAGTTGTCCAGGCCGTAGGATAACTCGTCGTTAATGATGTTGTCGCGGAATAACCAGTAGTTTGTGACGTTGACCAGGCCGTAGAATAACTAGTTGTCGCAGAAGTCGTGCCAGTATAAACCGTTGATTGTGACGTACTATAATAAGTGGTATATGCAGTTTGGTAAGATGTCGAAAATGACGTTACTCCATTATAAAGATACTTTCTCCAAACAGGAACGTCATTAATATTTAACTCAAATACTTCATTTCCATTGAGATAAACATTACTAATTGTTGATAGGTCAATCTGTTGAGTCGGCATACTTACACCGTGATATAAATGCTATTTCCAGATACAGTTATAGATGGAATAGATGGTTTACTTTGAACTTCAGCCCAATTTACAGACGTATCATTTGCGTTAATTGTAATGGATTTTGATGTTGGATTCGTGGATAAAGAAATATTATCACCTGCAACAATTGATAAAGAGTCTGTTTCAGTACTAGCTGTTACGTTGCTGTGCCCTGGCACAGTTACATACGAAAATGCGTTTTGATTAACCGCCGAAGCAACTTGCAATGCCAATTGACTCGTTTGTTCTGCTTGAGTGGCTAATGCTGCTGCGGCTGAAGCTTCGGCCGCAGCACGAGCAGAAGCTGCATCTTCAGCAGATTTTAAAGAACTTAGTTTCTTTAGAGCAGCAGATACGGCTGAATCAGCGGTTGCTCGAGCTGTAGAAATTACTGAATAGCCACTAGTAGCTGTAGAATACTCTGATGCCGCAGTAGCAAGGTAAGAAAAGTTGGATGAATATGATCCAGCAGCTTTTTTAAGGTTATTGTAACTAATATCTAAATCAGAACGAATCTTAACTGCCTCTGTAACATAACCAGAGATAGTTGATGCATGCGTAATTAGAGTATCATAAACCGTAGTTGCTGATGCTGAAGAAGATAAGCCAGGAATTGATAATAGATGTGTGTTGATTTCAGATAACGTAGAATTAATAGAACTAATCTTTGCAACTAAAGAATTTTTATTAGTTGTTAATTCTGTTAAGTGTAATGTAGTATCTGAATTAGATTTTTGCTCGGCCGCTAATGATGCAGCAGCTTCGGCAGCAGCTCGTTCTTGAGCTGCTTCTGCAATCGCTGCAGCTTTTTCGTTTGCAATTTTAGTATTAACCGCTGCGATAGCGGCCTGCAAACGCTGCAGTTTAGTTAAATTTAAACCCATGTATTATACTCCTCCAAGAGCTTCGATCTGCTCAATGATATCATCAATCATTGCATCGACCTCTGCTTTTGTATATGTGTTGCTGGCATCTGCCTTTGCCGCTAATGACGTTGTAACTGTTGCAGCAAAATTAGCATCATCATTAAGAGCTGCTGCCAATTCATTAAGTGTATCCATTGTAGATGGAGCAGAATCTACTAGAGCAAGTACAGCGGTATCAACATATACCCTTGTTGCATATCCACTTAGGTCAACTGATTCTCCAGTCGCCGAATAGACAGATGGAATCCCAAGAAAACGAACAATAACCTGAGATCCAGATGGTGGAGGCGATGTGAATCGTAATACGTTTCCGGAAATAATCAAATATGATTCTGTTGGTGTCTGAGGAACAGCACCAACAGTGATAAACAACTGATTAACATTTGTTGCAATAGTAGTTAATTGAAAATCTGTTTGAGAGCCAGTTCCAGTAAATTCTTCTACAACAAAAGAATTAAGAGAAAACTCTGTGACTGATGTAATTTGTCCTTGAGCGTTTACAGTGATTTGTGGAATTGTTAGACTAGAACCATATGTACCTGGAGTAGCTCCTGAATCTGATATACCAAGTGCACCTGTAGATGAGTTATAAGAAATTCCGGCGCCAGCAAATAACGAATCACGAGCTCGTTGAGAAGTGAAATATAAATTATTTGAACCTTCAGCAAGACTATCGGTTGTATGGTTCGAGAGCGATGCAATGATGGTTGGTGTTGTATATGAAAGTACGCCAGTTGATGAATTATATGACAATGAACCTGAAACAGTCAATGCGGCTCTTGCCCGAGCATTTGTGAAATATAGATTCGAAGCTTCATCTACAGCATCGGTATTAATGTCGAGCGCTTGGACTTCACCCGTAGATGTTACTACAAGGTTCACACCAAAGTCGCCGATTTCGAATGCTTTTGTTGTCATTGGGTGGACATCCCTAAAAAGAAAATAGTACTAGTGGTTAGCTAGTACTATTTATAATAGAAGATGATTTAGAGATTGAAGATTATTGCGGTTTTGATGGCCAAACAACTTCTTCAAGGGAAGAATAGTGATTAGTAATATCTCTTAACGCTTGACGATACGCTTTCCATTCTTCTGGTATTGGTTCACCAGTTTCATTAGACTTAGTGACTACCCAATCAGTTTTATTCAATAAACTATCTCTAGTTGACCTTAATTCTTGCATTGGACGAGCATTAGTTATAAAATCTAATGTCACTATTACATCATCAATTAATGCAGTTGTGCATGCTAATCTAATTTCATCCATTGTAACTTTAAATCTATCTTTAAAATCAATAGCAACTTCATTCTGCCCGCACTTTTCAAATGCTTCATACACATCGCTAATATTATACATTAAATGTACTCCTCGACTTTAATTATGCTTGTACCACCCCAAGTATTAATGCCACCACGGCTTAAACCGGTTCCAGCTGTTTGAACTGCGGTGTATTCTATTGAAATTGTAATTGCTCCAGAATTATGACTTGCATCAGATAAATGATATTCACAAATTTCATTACCAGTCCATTCATAAATGCCAGTAAAAGTATCAACACGAGACCAGTATAACACCTCAGAAGAATAATATGTTCCAACATCAGTAACGACTTTAAGACGATAGATAATTTGCCCATGGTTCGTTCCAGAAGGGTTGGAATACGCAATTCCAGCATTAATATCTCCAATGATTCGAATAGAAGAATCAGCTCTTACTGGTGTATATACGAATGTACTTCCATTAGCTACAACAAAGTTGCTAGTGGTACTTGCAGTTTGAGTGTTTGATGTGGTAAACTTATTATATGAGTATCCAATTTGAGATAGAATAGATGTTCCACCTTTTTTATATGTCCCAGAAGTTATATCTAGTCCACCGGTTGTGAACTTGCCAATCGTCACCCCACTAAGACCATTGATATTAACGCCATTTGATCCTTCAACGTCAAACGTGTTACCATCACTAGTATCTACAAACAAATATCCAATAACATTTGACGTTGTAGTTTTAATATTAATCCCAGGATCATTGTCATTAACAATCAACAATTGTTGTCCAGTAGAACCTTGAATATGCAACTTTGTTGATGGGGTTATAGTTCCAATGCCAACATTGCCAGTAGATTGGCGAATCATTACAGCGTTTCCAGCACCATTACCAGGATCAAGGTATAATCCATAATTGTACATAGCGCCAAGATTTGCATTGTTATTGCCAATATACAATCTTACCTTTTCTTGATCCGCATTATATCCATCAATGCCACCATAGATTGAAACATCGCCACCATTAATTTGTAACTTATACTCAGGAGTTGATGTACCAATACCGATGTTACCACCAGAAGTGACTACCAAATCATCACCCCAGTTATAACCCATTCGCATATAGTTTGATGCTGTTTCGGTTATAGTAAAGTAATTGCCACCAGTAAAATCGCCATCCTCATCAAATAATATACCATCAGCAGTTTTAAGCAATCCCTGAGCACTGATTGCGCCTGAAACTGTTAAATCACCACTCATCGTATC
>CALMJT010000133.1 GCA_937864365.1 uncultured Alteromonadales bacterium
ACGGTAAGTGATTGAAATTGTGAAGAAATTGGAAATCGCATTTTCAATTTCTGCGCTCTGATTAAATCATCGATGAGTTAATCAGAGGTTCCTTTATTTTAAATGTGGTCGATGTTTGTAAATCATAATTCGTGATCAATATTATTTGATATCAATGTCATTAATTGAAGCTTTAATTGTGTTAATAAATATACAAATACCGCTGCAAACTATTTTTCGGCATTCTTATAATTATCTATTTATGTGATTGTTAATACGCTTTGGTAAACACATGTAAAAAAGCGAGCCAAAACTAGATCGCAACACAATGACCACAAGACTTAACCTTACAACTCATAATGTGGTTGCAAATAAATCATACTCGTAACGTTTAGTCAAATAGAATGAACACAATTGCGGTTTTGCACACAATTATGTCGCCTATTTCTACTTGTTATTGGCCTATCGGCCGATCGGTGTGACGATTCCGACAATTACGCCAAGTATTTTGTGGGTATAAGGATTGTATTCTTGCTGCTCATCGCGGCCGGTTGGATCATCTAACCATACCGATTGGCCGTTAGGTGCTAAGACTTTTACGGTCGGCCCTTTTTCAGGAGCCGATACAATGGCCAGCGATTCTAGAGGTGTTAGGAAAGGAAGGTTTTGCCACTGGTTTTCAATTTTTGCTTTTGAATAATCAACAACCAATATTTGGCGAATTCGCGCGCCAAGTGGTTCGTTAAAGCTAACGATTCCGTTTGACGGCAAACCGAGTAATGAGCGCCCTTCTAGTAAATATTCCTGCAAATAGGACTCAATTTCGACAGAGTTACCGGCAATGAAGGCATCGATTTGATTCCAACGAATAATGGGAACACGTTCGTTGCCATACTCACGTTTAGTCTCCGGCTCGCCTTTGCCGAGCGCCAACCATTCGGGATCGACGGATAATGATGACGCCAAGCTAAAGGTTGCACCTGAAACGCCGCGCTTGCAGCTTTCCATGGAGGAAATAGCCTGTTGAGAGACACCCGATTTGTCGGATAACTCATATTGAGATAATCCGCGCAGTTTTCGAGCGTATTTGAGTCGTTCGCCGTAGTTCATCGGCGTAATGTACTACTTTTAGAGTAATTCGACCAACCCTTAGTTAGCTTGACCTTTAAACCACAATATGGGTATTCTTATTCAATACTGTAACGTTTAAGAATCACACCAAGGAGGGTCAATGAGCAGATATGCGTTGGAAACAGCCATTTTAAAGGCTGGAGGCCAAACTCAATTGGCGAGAAAGATAAATCTTGCCATTGATTTAATGATTAAAAACGGTTGTTACAAAGACGAGCGACCACCGCTTAAAGTCAAACAAAACAATATATGGAAATGGTTAAACGATTACAAAGGACCCATTCCACCCGCCGAGTATGTTGTACCTATAGAATTTGCTGTGGGTATACCGCGAGAGAAACTTAGAAAAGATTTATATTTAACGATCATCGACACCAAGATAAAGTATTAATTTCACATCATTATTTACCCAAATTGTGGGGATAATATGTATTGAATACCGTATTTTATGACCAGTTATATTACTGAGTATTTTTATTAGCTGCCAAAACGTTGATCAAACTGAAGCAGCCTAACCCCTAACTGATCAATATCATCGCCTTGGTATTGCTCCAGCAATAGTTCGTAAAGGGTTTGTGCTTTATCCCGTTTATTAATGGCTAAATAAAAATCGATTTCTTTCATTAGAGCAGTTTTTACCTTGTCACTCAATGAATCTCCATCAATTTCAAGCAAGTCATTTTCTGGAGAAATATCGTCACCAAAAGAATAAAATTCGTTAGCTTTTTTATCTTCTACGCGTATAGCGTTTTTTTCGCTACAAATGAGTTGATCTAAATCATCGAGGCCTTGCAGCGATTCAGAACAGTCTAAATGCTCTGCAATCATGTCGGAATCATCGAGGTATTTAATCGTTAAATTGTCATCGATAGTTAATTCCGCTGTTTCCTTTATTTCTTTTAAGTCTTGCCTATCTTTTGATGCAGATTTTGCTTCTTGACCGGCTAACGCCAGTTCATCCAACAGTTCTTGATCAAGTTGAAACTCTGGGCCGTCGATCTCTTCCAAATTCATTAAATTTTTGGGCAGAGAGTCTGCATTAATGATCAACTCTTCTTCGGGAAGAAGCGCTTCTAGCTCATCGAGGTTTGTATCAATAGTATCGACGACATTGTCTTTAAATGTGCTCGCGTTGGCTTTTTTCTTTTGTGATTCTTCATCCAACTTCTGCTTTTTGATGAAATCTCTGGTAACGTTGATTTTTTGCAGAGGATCATAATCGTTAAAAACATCTGCTGGAAACTTTTCGGAGTGAAATGGAATCAGCTTTTCGGCAGATACCGCTTCTATCTCACCCAAGTTATAATTGCCTGATAATTTTTCAGCTCGCATTTTTTCCGAAGTTTTATCTGCAAAAAAAGTATTACTAGCAAAGCTTGTATTGTTAGCTATTGAGGATTTTTCAAAAGTATTCTTTGGTGTGGTCTGAGTATTATCACCCGTCTGCTTAGATTCTATGCAGTTCGAATTTACATGAGGCGTGTCGGAAGTCGGCGAATTTTTTACGTAATGCTCTGCCTGCTCGGTATATTTTTTTTCCTCTGTAATTGAAGTCGAATTTTCCAAATTCGCTAAATTAATGCCAACGTCTGAATGACTAATTTCTTCTATTATTGGGTTTTGTGCATCTGAGTTGTTGTCTTGCGCAATTTCGTTCGGGCGCTTCCTTTTTAAAAATAATATTGCCGACAACATAAACACCAGAGAAGCCACGGCAAAAAAATACCAACCCGATAAATACCATTGATTTTGTTCGCTCTCGGTCACTGAGCCGTTATTGTTTGCGGGTAAATTCAACCTATTTAATGTTGACGAACTTTCTGTTTGCACGTTATTAGCTACAGATATTGCATCTTCACTAGAAACACTTGTATCAACAGTCGCCCTTTGCTGAAAACTTGCTATTTGTTGCTCTTGTAATGCTAAAACCCGTTCCAGCAATTCTTTCATACCGCCATTTTCAATGAGTTCAATACGTTGACGATAATAATCGTTTTCCCGTGTTAGTCGGGCAATTTCTTCTGCGGCAGAATCTATTTGGCTTTGTAAACGCAAAATTCGTTCGGCGGTGGACTCTGAGTTATTTGTGTTCAGCCGCGAATCTTTATCTTCAATTAACGCATAAACATCTTGCTCGCTTTTGGCCGATAATCTTACCCGAGATTCAATAGCGGAAGTATTAAGTGCTGCGATATCAGTATTATTATTCTCTTGCGAGACTATTTTTTTGGCAGCTTGAGTTTCAACTATCGAACGTCGAGTTAGGCCAGCAACGTCTTTTTCACCAGATGCGTGAATATCAACTGGATAAAAATATTCAAGCTTTGGCAAATTAAGTGTTGTACCAACAGACAATGTTGATGGATCGCCATTAATAAAAGCTTGTGGATTGTTCTCTATCAGCCATTGGCTTGCACGTAAGGTTAAACTTTGGCTGGATTTTTCAGTGTAACGCCCCCAATTGCGAGCAATTAAGCTAACAGTATCACCGGGACGAACAACGTAACTATCTTGAAAATCCGAATAATTCTCGGTGTTTTTTGTATCATTAATTTTCGTTGAATTATTGCCAGTATTAGCCGTTTTATCGCTTTGGATTTCAGCGGTGTTGTTTGCAAGATTAGTTTCTATCGATACGTTAGGTGTCTCGGGTAATACCGTGTAAACGCGATAAACATTACCATTGGGCCAAGCCAACTCTATGGCAAATTCTATGAAAGGTTCACGAATAATTTGTTTGGATTGTAAATAGACCTCAACCGAATTGATATTAGGTTTTAATTCTACCGACAAAGGAAAATACTGATAGATTTCGGACAAACCCAGTTGCTGCGCTTCTCTGAGCGTTAGTTGCCTGACTTGTATATCATCAATATCAACATCATTACCAATTAATGTAATAGAAGCTTGTAACGATTTGCCAAGTTCTGCTTTGGCATTTATATCACCTAAGCCTAATGCATAAACCTGTGAACTGCCAGCGAGTGTCGCATACACCAATAAGCGTTTACTTATAGAAATAGCCTCTAATGTTAGCTCATTAGCAGACTTCAATTTTTTTTCGTTTACAGTTAAATCATATTGTGTTGAAGCTCTCTGTTTTTCTGTCAGGAAATACGTTTTTATAAAATGCGCTATCACTTGCTTTAGAAACACCAATAAAAAACCTTTGCTATGTCGATCAATCATTATTCGGAATGTATTTTTACGAAAAACTCTCTCAACCTGAACTACGGGTAACGCAAGGTTATATGGCTTAGAACCGAGCTTAATCAGGACTTGCTGTATTATTAACAATAGCAAAAGCTCTAAAAATAGCCGGACCAACAAAGGTAAATTCTGTTTAGATCAATAGAATTTTGAATATAGAAATAAGTGTTATTAAAATTGGAAATTAAAACGACAGAAATACAGATTTTTAGGAATTTTATGTATAGGAAACTCTGATTAACTTAGAGTTTCTCGCGACACAAGGATGTGTCGCCAATTTCAAGAACGGTAAGTGATTGAAATTGTGAAGAAATTGGAAATCGCATTTTCAATTTCTGCCCTCTGATTAAATCATGGATGAGTTAATCAGAGGTTCCTATAGGTAACTCCAATTAACCTAGAGTGCCCAGTAACGCAGAGAAGCGTCACCAAATTCAAGAACTGCTCGTGATTGAAATTGCGAAAAAATTGCAAATCACATCTTTAACTTCTGTCTTATGATTGAATCGTCGATGAGTTCATCAAAGATTTCTATTGATAGGAATTGGTGATAGGAATTGGTGATAGGAATTAGCGATAGGAACCGGCGAGTGATGAGAAGTTACAAAAGAAAAGTGGTTATAAAAACGCCGCCACAGCGGCAAGTTGGCCACTGTGGCGGCGATGCATTTTGTGTAGGTAATCGTTAAAACATTAGGTTACGGCAATGTGGCGTATTCTTTTTCGAGTTTTTTCAGTTGTTTTTTACCCAGTTCACCAGCAACAACATTAAGTGCATGTCGTAACCTTGCGCGCGACATGTCTGGACCAAGCAGAGTCATAGAATCAAACACTGAGAAAGACGCGGTGGTACCTGCGATGGCAATAAACAAAGGCGCTAAAAAGTCCTTCATTTTTATACCCATGGCATCGGCTAACCCTTTTAAGGTATTAAACAGTTCATCGCGTTCCCAAACACGCAGAGCCTCAAGCTTCCATAAGGCAAATTGCAATACGCGTTTTAGATCGTCTTCTTCAAGTTTTAATTCTTTAAAACTGTCACTGGTAATGGTCAATTGACCCGATGCCAAAAACGCGACCAGCGGCATAAAGTCGCTGAGGGTATTCATGCGTGTTTGCGCGTGTGGCAATACCTTTAATAGATTGTCTTGGTTTAACGCCCACTGTTGTAAACGTGATGCCAATTGCTCGGTTGAGAAGTTTTCGCGAATCCAAAGGCCGTTTAACCAGCTTAATTTGTCTACGTCGAAAATTGGCCCCCCCAAAGAAACGCGCGTTAAATCGAAGGCTTCCATCATTTCAGAAAGACTGAATTTTTCACGCTCATCGGGCATAGACCAGCCCATACGACCCAAATAATTCAGTAACGCTTCTGGTAAATATCCCATGCGTTGGTAATACCAAATGCTGGTTGGATTTTTACGCTTACTGAGTTTTGATTTATCGGGGTTACGCAATAGCGGTAAATGGCACAACGTTGGCATTTCCCAACCGAAGTATTGGTATAACAACTTATGTTTGGGTGCTGAGTTAATCCACTCTTCGCCACGGATAACGTGGGTAATTTCCATTAGATGGTCATCAACTACATTTGCCAAGTGATAAGTTGGTAAGCCGTCAGACTTCAACAAAACTTGGGCGTCGATTTGGCCCCAGTCTAACTCGATGGTGCCGCGCAACATGTCGTCGATTGGACATGGGCCGGTACCTTCTGGAACCATCATTCGCACCACATAGGGCATGCCTTCAGCTTCGCGACGTTGTACTTCTTCGTCGGATAGTTTCAGCTCGCTGGGTTTCAGTGCCGCAAAACCACCGGCGGCACGTCGTGCTTCTCGCAGTTCGTCTAATTCTTCTGGGGTTCGGTAACAGCGAAACGCGTGTCCGGAATCCAATAATTGTTGGGCGTATTTTTGATAAATTTCGCGCCGTTCACTTTGACGATAAGGGCCATGTGGGCCGCCAACGTCTGGACCTTCATCCCAATCTAGACCCAACCAGCGTAGGCTATCAAATATTGCCTGTTCAGATTCTGAGGTTGAGCGAACCTGATCGGTGTCTTCAATACGCAGCAAAAATTGGCCGCCGTGGCTGCGAGCGAAACACAGATTGAATAGGGCGATGTAAGCGGTACCTACGTGCGGATCGCCGGTAGGAGAAGGTGCTATGCGAGTGCGAACGGTCATGGAATAAGGGTTTCCTGAAACTCTAAACAGAATGAAATCGGTGATTATACGGGTGTCGTCAGAGAAGATTAAAGTGTGATCTGAACTTTCGTAAATTTGCCGTAAATTTAATCGGTTTATGACACTTTTACGAACGTCTTTTGCACAATTATTAAAGCGACTGCGTTTTGCATGGATTGTATTAATCTTCAGCAATTCGAGCTGATTTTAGTAAAGATTCGCTAAACCTGAGTTATTAACCGGGCGAAACGCCCTGTTTTCATGCTTCGATTTTGGTATTATGCGCGCAAAATTTAACGCCAGAGAATATGCCCCAGCGCTATAACTCCTTATTTCACCTCAACGAAAAGCAATCCCAATGTTAAATTCCGATGCTCTTAATCAACTGTCTCAACTAAAGCACAGTATTCGCGCAGCTAAAAACCTGGCTCAAGGTACTGTAAGAGGAACAAAAGGCCGATACGGATTTGTTGTACTTGATGACGAACGCGAAGCCTTCCTCGACCCAGACCAAATGAATCGTGTCTTCCCCGGTGACCGAGTAGAAGTTGATTTAAGCACCAATGATAAAGACCAATTGGAAGCACAGCTTGAGAAGTTGATTAAGTCGGAGTTAAAAGAGTTTGTTGGTACTTATTTAGAAAAAGGTAAAGGCCATTTTGTTGTACCCGATGTGCCCTTCTTCAGCCGTTGGGTGTTCTTACCGCCGAAAGGTCGCGGTAAAGCTAAAAACGACGATTACGTGCGCTGTAAAATTACTCACCACCCATTTGAGGATGGTAAAGCACAGGCCAAGGTTATCGAACATATTGGCAGTCGTGACGACCAAAGTATTGAACGAACTTACATTATTAATAAGTTTCAATTGCGTGACACTTGGAACGAAGCCCACCTTAAACAGTTAGAAAGTCTAAAAGAAAACCCGCAACCATTTGATTTGCAAGAGCCACAACGCGTAGATTTAACGCACATTCCATTTGTTACCATCGATTCTGAATCAACCAAAGACATGGACGATGCGCTATTTGCAGAAACTACGGAATCCGGTTGGAAGCTGGTGGTTGCTATTGCTGATCCGAGTTCGGGTATCAATTTGGAGAGTCCACTGGGCCAAGAAGCCTTAGCGCGTGGGCAAACCATTTATTTCCCCGGTAATTCGGCGCCGATGATTCCCAACGAATTATCAGAAGACAGTTATTCGCTGGTAGCTCAAGAAAATCGTCCAGCACTGGTAATTACTTTGGCCATTAATTCCGACGGCAGTGTCGATAATTACGAATTCGCTGTAGCAACCATTCGCTCACACGCAAAGCTCAGTTATGACTTTGTCAGTAGCATTTTGGACGGCGCTGAAGAAGCGAACGACCTTAGCGATGAGGTTAAAGTATCTTTATCTCTTCTAAAGTCAGTTGCGAATGCTCGATTTGAATATCGCCAAAAAAATGCCTTAGTCATGGAAGAGCGCCCAGACTACGAATACAAATTAAATGAAGCTGGAAAAATAAGCGATATTATTCGTGTCGATCGCAACAGCGCACAAAAAGTGGTTGAAGAGGCCATGTTGGTGACCAACGTTGTAGCTGGACAATATTTAGAACAACACAACCTTGCTGGGCTGTTCTCAACACACGCAGGTTTTAGAGAAGATCGTCTACAACAAGTGAATAAGCTGTTGGCTTCAGATCTGGGCGAAGATGCAGACATTGGCGATATTCAATCGCTTGCAAGCTACCAAAAATTAATCTCTGATTTGCAACATCAAGACGACAAATCCACCTTGTTAGCTGTGTTAAAGCGTCAATTGCGTCCGAGCGAATTAAGCTTTGAAGTTAAACCGCACCTAGGTTTAGGTTTTAGCCACTACGCCAATATTACTTCGCCTATTCGTCGTTTTAACGATCTATACAACCACATCATTATTAAGAACTCCTTAGGTTTCTATAAAGCCGAGTCCATCAACGAAGCGCAATTAACAACCCTAAAAGAACAAAACAGCGAAGGTCGCTATGCTTGTCGTCAACTAGAGCAATGGTTAATTTGCCAATACATGAACAATTTTGTCGGCCAAGAATTTGAAGGACAAGTATCTATGATCACCAGCCAAGGTGTTGGTGTTCGACTGAACAAAAATGGTGTTGAAACATTTGTACAATTGCGCGATCGCAAAGACAAAGAACAAAAAATAGAATTTAATCCCGATCGTCTAACATTAAAAGTTGAAGATCAAGAATTTGTATTTGATCAGTTAATTACTGTAAAAATTACTAACGTCGATGTAGAGCGTCGCCAAATTGCCAGCACTCTCGTTACTGCGTAATCAAATAACTGAATACTAAAGGGCCTTACGGCCCTTTTTTTATTGTACGGAATAATATCTCTAGTAAACTCCAATTGGTTTATGCCTAATGAGATCGACGGCCAGATATTAAAGGTACGTTTTTTTAAGTTCTCTATAATTTCAATAAAAGAGAACTCTGATTAAATCGTGGATGAGTTAATCAGAGCGTCCAAACGTCTGCCAGTACTATTCAATAAACGAGACCTGCCATGACACACATTAATAATAACAGCCCTATTCTTGTCACTGGCGCTACCGGATATGTTGCCGGGCATCTAGTAAAAAAACTACTAGCAAAAGGACACACCGTTCATGCAGCCGTTAGAGATCCAGAAAACCTAGAGAAGCTTAAATACCTTAACGAAATTGCCGCACAAACCAGCGGCAACATTGTGTATTTTAAAGCAGATTTATTAAAGCCGGGATCTTATGCTCAGGCTATGAAAGGCTGCGAACTGGTGTATCACACAGCCTCGCCTTTTATGTTGAAAGTTAACAATCCCAAACGGGATCTTATCGAACCGGCATTATTAGGAACACGTAATGTTTTAGAAGAAGCCAATTACACAGAAAGTGTAAAACGCGTTGTTGTTACCAGCAGTTGCGCGGCTATTTACGGTGATAATATCGATTTACAAACCATTCCCAACAAAACACTCACCGAAGAACATTGGAATACCACGGCATCAGAATCTCATAATCCTTACGCCTACTCAAAAACACTGGCAGAGCGAGAAGCGTGGAAAATTGCCAAGGCTCAATCGCGCTGGGATTTGATAACCGTTAATCCGTCGTTAGTTATTGGCCCAGGAATAAATCCGAATGCCACTTCAGAAAGTTTTAATATCATCAAACAACTGGGTGCCGGTAAATTAAAATCCGGTGCGCCCAAGTGGGGTTTGGGTTTGATCGACGTTAGAGATGTTGCCGAAATTCACCTTCAAGCCGGCTTCACGCCATCAGCTCATGGACGTTACATCGCTTGCGCCTACAGCACCGACACCTACGCCATGACACGATTATTACTGGAGAAATACGGTACACGTTATCCAATTCCAAAATCGTGTTTACCAAAATGGTTATTATGGTTAGTTGGGCCACTGGTGGATAACACATTAACGCGAGAAATGATCAGTAAAAATGTAGATTATCCTTGGCAGGCGGATAACAGCAAGGCTACAAAGGCTTTTAACATGAATTATCGCGATCTAAAAACATCGCTGGAAGAATTTTTTCAACAAGCCATTGATAGTAAGCTTTTCTGAGGGTATGAAATTGCTATTAAACCGGATTTATCATCCTCGCAAGGCAGTGTTGTAAATCAAGCTCTAACAATATTATGGAAACTCTGATTAACCTAGAGTTTCCCACGACACAAGCATGTATCGTCAATTTTAAGAACGGTAGGTGATTGAAATTGTAAAGATATTGGAAATCGCACTGTCAATTTCTGTCGTCGGATCAAATCATGGATGAGTTAATCAGAGGCTCTCTTAAATATATTGCGTATAAAACCTACATAGGCAAATACAACGAAAATAATCCGCCGCTGAGCATTTCGCTGTTGGTTAATTTAATATAGCCAGCACTCCCATTGTGACGGTGCATAGCGGCAATTTTCTCGGCAAAATAAATCCCTAAATGGGTACGATCAAGAGAATCCTTTTCGAAAATGTTTTCACGATCACTGTGCAATAGCTTTTCGGGAAATCCTGAACCGTTATCGGCAACGTAAATGTGCAAATAGCCTTGAATGGCTTCGGCGCCAACCAAAATTTCATTTTTTGTGTATCGACATGCATTGATCAGTGCATCGTTGATAATACTTGCCACCAGATCAACATCTAAAAAACCTGTTAAATCTGCTTCGCACACTATTTGAGCGTGTATGTTTTCGGAATCAATTAAATTTTGATTTCTAAGAACTTGTTCCTCTAATAATTCAGCAATAAAGCAATTATCAATGTGTATTGGTAAGCGATTATGCTGCAACCGATACACTGACAATATTTTCACCAAATCTACATTAATTCTTGAGGCTTCGTATTGCACGGTTGCGAGTTGTTTTTTTAACTCCACGGGTAATGTCTGCTTATCGTAAGAAAAAATTTCATCTAACGACGCCATCAACATTCCCATGGAATTTTTCATATCATGCACACTGACTGCAAGCGCTAATGAAAAATCTGCCTCTGTGCTGGCATCAGCGTTGGCCTTTACATTCATAGTCATTAAACCGGTTTTTTATCGAATAAACGTAACTGATGAATTTCGTTTTCTAAGGCTCTTAAGCGATCAAATTGAGCGTCAGATTTAGAGATCCGAGTTCTAACTTTAGATAACGATTTTTCAATATCTTCTACGTATTCTTGACGCACACCATGATGCTTTACATCTTCAACCATAACCTGAATTAGGTTGAGATTTACACCGATGTGATTGGGTGATAAACGTCGAGCTTGCAAAAATTGTTGAATAGCAGTGGGATATTCTTTAGCTTGATAAGCTTCGATGCCGCGACGGTTAATTTCAGCGATGTAGCGAGTATTTTTCTTGCTAACAGGATCATCCAACAAGTCATCAATTTTTGCGAGAGCGTCGTCGTCTTTCGCGTATTTTTTCACAAGAAAATTAAGTTTCTCAGTTGCTTTTTGTTTTTCAGAAGTTGCTTTTAACGCCCGAACATACTCAAGTTCAAAGTCTAGTGAAACATCTTCTTCTGCCACTGTTGCAATTAACATTTCAGACTCTTGAACCAAATTATTTGCCTCAGTCATCTTATTTTGGGCGCTATTTAATTGTGCTAACACACAATTGGTAGTGGCGTGTTGAAGATTATCAATTTTTAATTGACCGATTTTATTCATTAAATATTTTTGCGAATCTTCACAAAAATCTTCGCTAGATTCTGTTACTTGTTGTGCGTATTTCACCGCATTTTGAGAATACAAAACAAATTGATTTAAATCTGAATAAACCGAATTTTGCGCTAATCGCACCACGCGTTTACCCGTTTGAGCGGCAACCAGATAATCATGATTGTCGGATGCAACCTCTAATAATTTATGCTGCCGCAATAACGCCAGTGGTGATATCTGTACAGCTTTTTGCAAAACTTCTTGTTGCTTAAGAAATTGCTCTTGCGATTCATAAAGGTTGGATAAAAAATCGTAACCTCGCATAAAGAAAGGATTGACCTGTAAAAAATCGCCAATCTTTTTCTCGGCGATATCACCCTCACCTTTGGCCATATTCACTTTACTTAAGCCTAATATGGCCCAGTCTAACTCTCTTTGCGCCAACACGGATTGGTAGAGATGATGAGCCTCATCTAAATCTCCAGCGTTGATTAAAGCTTCACCCAACATTTTTTGGCAAATGGGCGAATACGGGCCTTTTTTGCGAATATGTTCCTTACAAAACTCAATGACCGCTGACGAATCTTCCGACTCAAGCGCTTGATACAACGGCGATAGCAAAAATCGTTGCTGTAATATTTTACTGAGCCGTTGTTGCAGGCTCTTGGCGGTAACGGGCTTAGTAAGGTACGCGTCAGGCTCAACATCGGCTGCGGCTAAGACAACATTTTTGGTATTTTCGGCCGAGACCAGCATAAAAGCCTGCTGATGATGCAGAATTTTATGAAAACGCAGGGCCTCCAACACTTGCAAACCGGTTTTCCCGGCACCTAAATTGTAATCGGCGATAATCGCTTTGTAGTTACGTGAACGGCACATACGAATAGCGCTTTCGCCGGTATTTGCGGTATCAATTTGGGCAGCGCCCATACTATCGAGCATGCGCATTACGGCAAAACGAAATCCTTCGAAATCGTCAACGATAAGTATGTCTAGCGGACCGTCTGAAACTAATGGCATATCATCAACTGGGCACAAGAAAACAAGCTTCAGTACAAGTTTAGTCGCGAGTTAACCATTCGGCGCAATTCCTCGACGTAATAATGACAACAGGTTCACAACGCACTGGCGGCGCTGGGTTGAAAACATTAGAATCCCTGCCTCTTATCATCATGGCAGTCTCGCTAGAATCGAACCAATGGCAAACGATCAACCACAAGATACCAACGACGCAATCAATAAAGACACGGTTTTCGCCAATCCTATGGCGGCGATCGACCGGTTTGCATTCAACAAGGCCGTTGTTGACGTGTTTCCTGATATGATCAAACGCTCTGTGCCGGGCTATTTAACGATTATTGGCATGATTGGCGATCTCACCAATCGCTACGTACAAGCTAATTCTAATTGTTACGATTTGGGCTGCTCTTTAGCGGCTGCAACGCTCGCCATGCGGCAGAATATTGGTGAATCAGGCTGTGAAATTATCGCTGTCGATAATTCACAAGCAATGATTGAGCGCGCGCAAAAAGTAATGGATCGAGACCACAGCGCAACTCCGGTTGCATTAGTGTGCGATGATATCAATAACATCGACATCAAAAATGCGTCTATTGTTGTTTTGAATTTCACCTTGCAGTTTATTCCGGTAGAGCAACGCGATCAGTTGCTCGCTAATATTTATCAAGGTTTAAATCCCGGTGGCGTATTAATTTTATCGGAAAAAATTGCTTTTGAAGATCAGCGTCACAATCAATTAATGATTGATTTGTACCACGATTTTAAACGCGCCAATGGTTACAGTGATTTAGAAATTTCTCAAAAACGCGAAGCACTCGAAAATGTATTAATTCCTGAAACCTTAACCCAGCATCGCAGCCGTCTTAAAAACTCCGGTTTTGATGATGCAGATGTGTGGTTTCAATGTTTTAACTTCGCCTCCATGATCGCGCAAAAGACCACTTATTAAATACAACTCATGTTTGAACACTACCAAGATTTAATTACCGATCTGCAAAATACCGATCTACAGCCCTGGGCTGACGTAATGCCCGAGCAAATCGCCAGCGGTTTGAGTGAACAGCGCTTTGGTGATCTCGCCGGATGGAAAAAGGCTCTGTACGCATTACCCAAAGTCAGCAGCACATTTATTGATTTAAAAAATGGCGTTTTTATTGGGGAAAACGGTGATTGCTCACCGCAAATTCAACAAGAAATACACGACCGTTTAGCCGATTTAATTCCTTGGCGCAAAGGCCCATTTCACATCCATGGTACACACATAGATACCGAATGGCGTTCGGATTGGAAATGGGATCGAGTACTGCCACATATATTACCGTTAAAAAATAAAACGGTGTTGGATGTAGGCTGCGGTAGCGGTTATCACTGCTGGCGAATGTATGGCGAAGGTGCAAAGCGCGTAATTGGTATTGATCCATCTCCGCGATTTGTGGTGCAGTTTGAAATGATCAAGCATTTTATTGGCAAGGTGCCGGTGCACGTATTGCCGATTCCTATGGAGGCTGTACCGAGCGAATTAAATGCCTTTGATACCGTATTCAGTATGGGGGTTTTGTACCATCGCCGATCACCCTTCGATCATATCAAAGAATTGCGAGACACCTTAAAAACCGGCGGGCAATTAGTGTTAGAAACCTTAGTGGTTGATGGCGAATTCGGTTATAGCCTTGTTCCCGAAAAACGCTACGCCATGATGAATAATGTGTGGTTTATTCCTACACCAGAGACGCTAGCCGCTTGGCTGAAGAAAATGGGGTTTAAATCGATAGAACTGGTGGATTTAAATGAAACCAGTTTTGAAGAGCAACACCAAACCGAGTGGATGAAATTCCATTCTTTGGAACAGTTTTTAGACCCGAATGATCACAGCAAAACCGCTGAAGGTTATCCGCGCCCCAAAAGAGCGGTTTTTACGGCAATTAAATAGCCTTAAAGAACTCTGGATTAGTCAAAATCGTCTTAACAAATTTTATATAAGAACCTCCAATTAACTTATTGGAGGTTTGAACTCTCAATGCTTTTTATAGGAATCGTTAAGCATTGAGAGTTTTCATGTTAAAAATTAAGAATAAAACCTAGGCTTTTTTCTTAGTTTCAATCCATGTATCAACAATGTGCTCAAGTACCGATAAAGGTACTGCACCACCACCTAAAACAACGTCGTGGAAGTCTTTAATATCAAATTTATCGCCAAGTTCTGATTCAGCTTTGGCTCTAAGTTCTTGAATTTTCAACATACCAATTTTATAACTGGTGGCCTGTCCGGGAATAACCAAGTAGCGACGAACTTCCGATACGGCTTGAGCATCGGTAATAGCAGAGTTTGCCTTGAAATAATCAATGGCTTGTTGCTCTGTCCAGCCTTTTGCGTGTAATCCGGTATCAACAACCAATCGAATAGCGCGCCACATTTCTGAGCCAATACGGCCAAAATTAGACAAGGCATCGGCGTAGGTGCCGGGCATTTCGGTGGCTAATTTCTCAGAGTACAGTGCCCAGCCTTCGGTGTAGGCGGTAAAGCCAGTTTGAGTTCTAAACACTGGAATATCGGTAAGCTCTTGGGCAATGGCAATTTGCATATGATGGCCCGGTAAGCCTTCGTGATAAGCAATAACTTCAAGCTCGCGTTTTGGCATTGCCGTCATATCGGATAAATGCGCGTAATAAACACCTGGGCGGCTACCGTCTGGCGTTGGCGGGAAATAATGCTGAGCAGCACCGTCTTTTTCGCGGAAGGATTCCACACGTTTTACTACCATATCGGCTTTTGGCAGAATGCCAAAGTATTCTGGCAGTAACGATTTTATGTTGTCGATGGCAGCGGTTGCGTCGTCTAGATAACCTTGGCGACCTTCATCTGTGTTTGGGTAATAAAGTCGTTCGTCGTCTTTGTTGGTGCGAAGAAATACAAAGAATTCGGCAAGAGAACCTTCAAAGCCAAATTCAGTTTTAACTTGTTCCATTTCTCCACGTAAACGTGCAACTTCTTTCAAGCCAATTTCGTGAATTTCATCAGACGTTAGATTGGTGGTTGTTTGGTTGGCCAATCGCTCGTTGTAGTAGGCTTTACCATTGGGTAATGCACCAACACCGTGGGCCTTTTCGCTGGCATTCACTCGATCTTTTTTCTGCCACGCAATTAAACGCTCGTAGGCAGGTTTAAAATCGTTGATCAGGTGTTGTTTGGCTTTTTCGGTTAATGAATCGGCAGTTTTTTGATCAATTTTTCCGTCTTCTAACAATTTATTAATGTTTGATTTAGCACTCGCCCAAACATCACTATCTTCGCCTTCGGTGAAAGGTGCGCCGGTAATAATCGCGGTAGATTCTTCAATAACAGCATCAAAGGCAAAATACGGTGGACGAACGCCTTTTTTCGCGACCTTCATTGAAAAATCGACTAGCTGATTTAACGCACGACCCGTTTCTTTTATTCGCGATACGTAGTTTTCCATATCTTCTTGCGATTGAACGGACTGGAAAGAAATCAAAATTTGCGGAAACAATGTATGAATGGCATTCATCTGTTCAAAGACATAGCTGTTGTCTGAAAACTTATCTTGAGCTAGGTTTTGCTCGGCTTGATACACCCAAATATCGTAAGAAACCTTGGCATCTGAACTTAATTTGTTGTAATCAAAGCTTGATTTAAGCTCAGCCAGATTGGCTTTGACTAGCTCTAGATTTTCTTCGAAAGCGGCCTCAGAGAAATCGTCGATCTCGCCTTGCCTTTCAGAGCGGCCTAAAAAGGTCAATCCAATTGGGCTACGGAGTATATTTTGCTCGAATTTTTCATCAAACCAAGCGTTAAGACGCTCACTCTCTTTTTTAATGACTTCGGCGTCATAAATTTGCGCTACTGCGGAACTGCTGTAATCGGTAGCGGCACTCTTATCGGGTGCGCCAGCACCTAGGGTGCAACCCATGAGAGATAACGTGGTTAACGCTGCTAATACACTGTATCGCATAAAATTTCCTATATTTTTTTGTCTGAACAGCACTTTATTGGAGAAAACTGAATCAATCAGAACCTCTTGCCGTGCTTTACAATAATCAATTGTTGTCGCTTGCGACTACCAAGACGAGTTATCTTGCGATTAGCCCAAATTACGGGCCAATACTAAGTAACATAACGCGCCATAAAAAATAGATACCTACAGATTTAAAGAAAGCTCTGATTAACTCAGAGATTCCAGCGATACAAAAATCCGTCGCCCATACCAAGAACTGTAAGCAACTGAAACCACGAAGTAATTGGAAATCGTACTTTCAATGTCTATCTTCTGCTTGAATCACGGATGATTTTATTAAAACCACCGCTATGACGAGAGTTTGAGAGAAATGGTTTATTCTAATAACATTAATTTACAATACTTTTTTGCCGCTATGACTTTGTGAAAACTGTGACTTTGTGAAAATTGCGACTTTGCGAAAACTGTGACTTTGTGAAAATAATGCACATAAGAGTGCGTAGAAATGACAATTTGGCAATAGAGATTTATATAAGCGCCTAATTTTTCCCACCTTCAGATGCGTATCATGAATAGTGTTTCTGTTTATTTTGGCTCAAATAACGTACTGCAAACCTTTGAACGTATTCTATGAGCAACTCCGATTAATCCCGAGTTTCAGCGGCACGCGAATGCATTGCCCATTCTTAGAATTGTAGGTAACTACAATTACCATGATCGAATCTTGGAGGCGTTAACCAGAAACACCCATAGAACTTGTAAGCCCGTTATTGAATTTCGGCACTGGAATTAAATGATCAACGCAATAAAGAAGATTTTATGTTTTTAGCAGAGCAGAAAATATTCCTCTCCTAAATTATGCATTTGATAGGTAATCAACACTTGCAACTCATTATTTTTAGCTGCATTTAAAAATGAGAAAGGAATAAATAATTTATGGATAAATATCGGGCTTTAAATACGACTCTAATCCCGTTTGTGGAAGAACTTGAAATTGCTTGAGCTTTTCCAAGCGTTCAGTCAGATTTTCGCAGGGTTTCATGTTAACGGCTTTTAGCTTTAGTACATAAGCACCTAGGCTGTTAAAAATCTCGTAATCGTCGATATGATTACTGGCAAATTGCCAATTAGGATAAACGCCGTAATAGACGGCCTCTAACCCATTGCTTTTAGTACGGCAATATAAGGGTAGATTCGGAACGGTTTTAATAAATAAGCTTGCTTTTTCTGGACTTTCAAAGGCCGCTAATTGAATGGTATAGACTTCATCATAATAAGAGGCGTGTGCGCTGAAACTCAATAAGGTTGCAATCATGCATAAAAAGATTAAAACCGATTTTTTTGCCCGTTCAGACAAAGGTAACCACCAAGACCTGAATCTGCGGTGATTAAAAATCGGATTTTTATCAAACATAACCCTTCCCGAGCGACTATATTCAGCTAATTTCTTAAAATCGAACAAATAGATAAAATTTATATCAACTTATAACACAATACAAAAGCTGTGAACTTTATTAGTAATAAGAAATTTCAATAAGTGGAATTATGCGATATACGTATTTGTTTTGATTCATTCTATTTGAGCCAGTTACGGCGCCTTACTGGGTTGTTACCAGGCTGTTTTCGGTAATCATTCCCCTACTGTGCACTTAACGAAGATTACGCAATAAACCATAGTTTTTAAATCGTTAAAGCATAGAATCACAAATTAAACTATAGGAACCGCTGATTAACTCATCCCTGATTTAATCAGAGGACAGAAATTGAAAATGCGATTTCCAATTTCTTCGCAATTTCAATCACTTACCACTCTTGAAATTGGCGACACATCCTTATGTCGCTGGAAACTCTAGGTTAATCAGAGTTTCCTATAGATTCACGAGTTAAATCAGCCAAGTGCATTCAATAAAGGGTGCACTATGGTTTGGCTGATCTACGAATACGGCCGGTTTCTGAAACGTTCAGGAGCTCCAACCATCGGGGAAAATTATCCCGAAAACAGTTGTTTTTCATCTAAGAGAAAAGATCTATTTCAACGCTGGTATTGAGGTGAAATAGCAAAAGAAATCCGTACGTTAAAAAATATCTGTAGAGAACCTTAATGAAAACCTTGGTAGAAGGCTCCGGTTCACTCAGAGATCTTCAATAGCATGCACGCATGCCATCAATTTCAATCATGATCGGTTAATGAAATTGCGAAGCCTTATATAGCAAACTCTGGCAAACCTAGAATTTCCAGTGACATAGAGATATGCCGCCAATTTCAAAAATGATAAGTGATTGAAATTGTGAAGAAATTGAAAATCATATTGTCAATTTCTGTCCTGTGATTAAATCATGGCTGAGTTAATCACAGGTTCTTATAGGTAATTGATTTAGCCATAATCTAGATTAGTATCAACTCAAAAGATGTAAAGGACCTTTTAATTGAAAGTGTTCGGCAATAATTGCACACCAACGGTTAATACGATCGTTGGTTAGTTCTTCCTGCTGATCTTCGTCAATGGCTAAGCCAACAAATAAGTTTTGACCACTGATCTCAGCTTTAGAAGCATCAAATTCATAACCCTCAGTTGGCCATGAACCCACAATATCAGCGCCATGCTCAACGATCACGTCGTGTAGCATACCCATGGCGTCTAAAAAGTAGTCGCCATAACCAAATTGATCGCCCAAACCAAATAAAGCAACAGTTTTACCCGAAAAATCAATGGCTTCGAGATCAGACCAAAATTCTTCCCAATCGGATTGAATCTGACCAAAGTCCCAGGTGGAAATACCTAAGATTAGAAATGGATATTCTGCGAAATCTAACTGAGTAACATCGGCAATGTCGTGCACATCTACATTATCGATGCCCAGGCACTGCTGAATACGGTAAGCAACGTTTTCGGTGTTACCCTCGTCACTGCCAAAAAAAAGGCCAATTTTTGCCATCAAGTCCTCTCTGGGTAAAAACAGTTTTCGTCCGTTAAAGTCTACAGAAATGAAATAAATCAAAAACGGAGGAAGAATTATACGAAACTTTTAGAGTATTCAGCCACAGCCGCTAAACTTAGTATTAATAAAACGAAAATTAACTTGAATTTTTGATCACAATTGTCTTTTAAAAAAGGTACTGATAAAACTGACATCTCAGATACTTTTTTGATATATTCAATAGCTGAAATATAATTTTTTTATATTAAAAATCACTGTTTTCATACGATTTTGTGAGCCAGTGTTAAAATATGTTCATCAAATGTTACCTGGCGCTGTAAATAACTCAGCATCTAGGGCAAAATAGGTGACAAAAGGAATTAGTAAACTTGACGAAGTGATACGCACCATGAACTCAATACTACTTGTCGATGACGACACGGATCTTTGTAATCTTTTAGAAGAGTACCTCACTGAAGAGGGATTTAAAGTCACAACCGCTAACGATGGCGCCGCTGGACTGGCTTTAGCCAAGCAGCACAAGTTTGATGCTATTGTTTTGGATGTGATGTTGCCCATTCACAGCGGCTTTGAAGTTCTTAACAAAGTACGCGATTTCTCCTCAGTTCCTATTTTAATGTTAACGGCCAAAGGCGACTCTATTGATCGCATTGTTGGTTTAGACATGGGTGCCGACGATTATCTACCTAAACCGTGCAATCCACGTGAGTTGGTTGCTCGCATAAATGCGGTCTTGCGTCGTTTAGACAAAAAGCAAGATGGTAATCAAAACCCAGATTTTATTCAGGTGAACGGTATTGTCCTCAATCGAGGCAATCGCAGCTGTTCCTATCAAGGTAAAGCCTTAAACATCACCGGTGCAGAGTTTTCTATTCTCGACCAGTTGATGTCAAAGGCTGGCAGCATTCTCAGCAAAGAGCTACTTACTGAACGCGCGCTCAGTCGTAAACTAACGCCATACGATCGCAGCATTGATGTCCATGTCAGCAATATACGGAAAAAGCTTTCGTCTATTGGCGTCGATAAAGACCAGATCATCAATGTTCGTGGTGCAGGTTATATGTTTACTGTTACTGAGCCAGCAGAATGACAAAACTCTACCTAAAAATATTTCTTTATTTTTGGGCGTTGTGTGGCCTGATCTTGTTTTCAGGCCTTGTCTACGACAGTACACACAATCGTACGCCCTTATCTATTTTCTCGTCTGAAAAGAAAACGGTTTCTCCGGCAATGAAATTGTCCGATGACCTTCTTTCTACCGTGGCAGCTCACGACATGGAGTCTTTGTGCATTGCTATGCGCATGAGTCCAGATCGTGTCACACAGCATATTTTCTTAATTGATGAAAATAACGAAGATCTTTTAGCGCGCCCTATTCCCCAGTCACTTGTGCCGATGGTGAGTATGTTGGGTGAGGATATGCGTACCGCGCAAATGGGTTTAAACGTTGGCCGCATGGTCACCCTGACCGACGGTACACAATTAAAAGCCATTACTCATATTCAGGATGAATCCAGCGTTTTCTTTAAGGTGTATTTCCTAAACGCAGTACCGTGGTTTATTTCAGGCCTGCTTTTAAGTGCAATCGCTTGTTATTTATTTGCTCGCAAGCTTTCAAGCGATGTAAGTAAGTTGAAAAAAGCCACGCGCAGCATTGCCAGCGGTAATTTATCAACACGCATTTCTCCTCAATTTAGAAGCCGCAACAACGAATTCAGTGATCTTGCACGTGATTTTGACCACATGGTTGAACGTTTAGAAATTGCCATGTTGCAACAAAAACGTTTGATTAAAGACGTATCGCATGAACTTCGATCACCGCTCGCGCGTTTGCAAGTTGCCCTAGAGTTAGCCTTCCAACGCAGTAAAGGCACTGTCGATAAAGAACTTACCAACATCAAAAATGCGACCGAGTCTTTAGAAGAAATCATTACCCAAATTTTGTCGATGCCAGTAACCGAGCGCGACACTTTTGAAATGAGCGATACCATTGACTTAGGTGGATTGTTAACCGACTTGGTGAGCAATTGCCAAACAGATGCCAATAACAAGTCTGTACAAATCGTCCAAAAATATTGTTGCGAAGAAATTTTAGTTCAAACTCGCTCGAATATTTTGACCAGTGTTTTTGAGAATATTTTGCGTAACGCTGTGCGCTATACCTATGAAGGCTCAAAAATATTTGTGAAATTGGAGTGTGTACACAACGGCAAGTGCGCCGCGGTTACCATCACCGATCAAGGCCCAGGTGTTCCCGATGGCGATCTAGAGAAGATTTTCCAACCGTTTTATCGCTCGGACAGCGCTCGTTCACGTGATAAAGGTGGCTATGGTCTTGGACTAGCAATTGCCGAGCGTACCGTGCGTTTACATCGCGGCCAAATTATCGCTGCTAACGCCTCTGACGGTGGATTATCGGTTCAGGTTATTTTGCCAATGACTCAAATCGAAGAACCTGAAGATATTCCGCAAGAATCACCCACTTTTGTTGTTGGCCACGCCTAAACGACTAAACGTTACTTAGGCAGACCTCAGTCGCCTAGGTAACGTTTGTCATCGTAAGACTTTACCAAATCCGGCCACAACACGGTAATCGTCGAAATTGTTGCGCCATTAATAAATCCTTCTGGGAACAGCGACATTCCGTAAAGCCAAAAGTGATCCTCTAAAATAACTTCTAAGCTCCACGCATTAAATATCCAAAATATGGCGTAAGCATTAATCACCGTAAAAATTACTGTGAAGACAGCGCCAAAAAATCCGCCGCCAAGTATAAAAACAAATAAATTGTTAAAAGGAATTCTAGTCACAACCTGCAGTGCAATAGCGGCTCCAAACACTGGGTAAGCAACGGACAATAAAAAATTTAAACCCAAGTTATGGAGATCAATGGCCATAACCAGCTGCACGGCAACCAATCCAAAAACACCGGCAATAATCGCTAATGGCAGGCCAAATAAAAATACCGCCGCAGACATCATAGAAAGATGCACGACTATTACCGCACTCAGTTCAACTTTCAACAACCACACGAATCCCATGATCGCGGAGTACGCAAGCCAAAGCAGCACTCGATGACTGACGGAGAAGAAAGACCGCCAAGGTGCAAATATAAGCGCAGCAAGAACAATGACAGCTGAGGCAATAAACCCGAACCACATCAATGTTATTCCGGGTGAAATAAGAACAAACACGCACAAAACCCAGCGAATCGAATCGCAATAACTATGATAAATACACTCACAAATTCACAATCGGCAAAAATCGACCGCTCTGATCGAGAAGACCGTGTAACTACCTAAAATCGCCGAAAAAATTTGGAGTGAGTTGTCAAAACTTTGTCGAATATTCCAGAACACAGCTTTTGATCGCTGTAAGCCTATGTTTTTAAAGAACTTTATAAAATAGATGTTTGTGGCATAAATCTCGCTTTTAGGCTCTGAAACGACACGATTCTTTATCATTTGCCAAAAACATAACAGTAAATGCGGCAATAAAGGGTCACAGAGAGAACAAGGAAAGATATATGCTATCTTCGACAAATACATCTACAGGCTACAAAAAACGCAACATAACGGCTTTGGTACGCAAATCCGAACAGGCCAGAACAGGAAAAGTGTTGGAGCTTGTTCAAAAGTTGCAGTCGAGCCTCGAAGTCGAAGCCATTTTACCGCATTTATTAGAGTATCTCCGAAATTACATCCCAGATTGCCGACTCTCTTATCGCTACGATGAATTTGAATTTAATCTTGAATTCGAAGGACCCAATCTCGTTCACCAATGCTTTTACCAGCTCAATGTAGACGATATTAATCTGGGCGAGATTCGTGTAACCAACTCAAAAGAGTTTTCTGAGTTCGAATTACAGATTATCGAAGAGACTCTTACTCACCTCTACTTTCCGTTGCGAAATGCGCTTTTGTATCAGCAAGCCATTCGCAACGCTCGCTTGGATGCATTGACCGGTGTGAATAATCGCTTTGCATTTAGTCGGGCGTTTGAAAGAGAGTTGAAGCTTGCACATCGTTACAATAACGATCTGTCGTTATTGATTTTGGACATCGATCATTTCAAATCTGTAAACGATCACTACGGTCATCTTTGTGGGGATATCGTACTGAGAGACGTTGCACAAACAATCAAGGCGGCAATGCGCGAGACGGATATGATTTTTCGCTACGGCGGCGAAGAATTTACCGCAATTCTCCCGAAAACCGACCATCAAGGCGCCCTTGTGATTGCAGAACGAATTCGCAAAGAAGTGGAAGGACTGATCATTAATGCCGACAACAAACCCGTTTCGGTCACCGTCAGCATTGGCATTGGCAGCCTTAAAAATGTTGAATCCAGTGATCAGCTATTTATTCAGGCCGATGAGCATTTGTATTCGGCGAAAAGAGCCGGTCGTAACCGTGTTTGCTAATTAATTTGATCACAGTAGACGGAGATGCCCTCGCTGGCTTGACGGTAAAAATTCAAGCTGCGAGAGAGCTTACCCAAAGATTGAGTGCTTACGGAACAACTCAATCAAAGCAATTAATGACGCTGGCCTTTTGAGCGTAATTTACGACTGTGGCGCAAGTACGCTTCTTTTTCTTTTGTTGCCAGCGGTTTATAGCGTGGCGGCTCAATGCCAGCGGTCAAACATAAGTCTGCAACTTCTTTCGGTAAAAGTTCGATCCACTGACCAACACGAACGTGTGACGGAATAAAAATATTACCGTAACGCACACGCTTTAGACGGCTGACTTTCACACCTTGAGATTCCCAAAGTCGTCTTACTTCACGGTTGCGGCCTTCCATGACCACACAGTAAAACCAGCGGTTTCGGCCTTCGCCAGCACCATCGACAACATCGGTAAACTTAGCGACACCGTCGTCCAGCAGCACACCTGAAAGTAAGCGTGCCTTCATGTCATCATCGACATCACCTTGTATGCGAACAAGGTATTCACGATCTATCACCGATGATGGATGCATCAGTTTATTGGCCAATTCGCCATCATTAGTAAACAACAGCAGTCCGCTGGTATTAAAGTCCAAGCGGCCAACAGAAATCCAACGACCCTGTGCTAGACGCGGCAAGCGATCATAAACAGTTCGTCTGCCTTCGGGGTCTGACTTGGAGCAGATTTCGCCTTCGGGTTTGTTGTACAAAAGTACCCGCAGCGGAGATTTTTCGTTATTGGAGGAAACAAGCTTGCCACGAAATTGGAGCTTGTCACTATCACTGACACGATCACCCAATTGTGCTGGACGGCCATTTACCGTGACCAAACCATCTACGATTGCACGTTCCATCTCACGACGGGAACCTAAGCCTGCTCGCGCTAAGACTTTTTGTATTTTTTCGCCTTCTGCCATTGGGATGATCAGTAGTCCTTAAAATTAAGAAGCATCAAATAAAGATTTAACCGGGGGTTTTTCCGGCGCTGATTCCAATTCACCAGAGGATTCATCACTGTCTTGAGTAACAGTGTCTCTGGCGCTATTGGTTTCTGAGTCTTCAAGCTGCGCATCATCGGCATCTTCTGCAGATTCTGCTACAAGCTCATCGTTATCTTGTTCGGTTGAAATAACGGTATCGGCTGAATCTTGATCTACCTCTACCACGGTATCTGAATCGTCGCCAAATAGTGACGATGATGCACGGTTGACTGCATAACCGCTCAAATTATTTTCGTCAGACTCTAAATCGGTTGGCTCGTCATCGAAGCACTTATCTTCTGGGTCTGGTTCGGCAAGGTCTGGGTCTGGTTCGGCAAAGTCTGGGCCTGGCTCAGCAAAGTCTGTGTTTGGTTCTGCAAAGTATTCGTCTGAAACCGACTCAGATTCATCCGGTAACTCATCAAGCTGAGAATCATCGGGTTCCATCTCGACATCCGCAGAGATTTCAATCTCTTCACGGAGGTTTTCAGCTCCGATGGAAGTATCGGAATCATCAAGCTGCTCAAGATCTTCTTCAGCAACAGCGGTGGTATCGTTGATGACTTCATCCGAATAATCCGACCCGCGCTCTTCTAGCGAATCGTCGGCGAAATCACCTGCAAATTCAATTTCAGCAGCTGCAACGTCGTTTATCTCTGAATCTAGATCTTGCGGTGGTGCTTGAACATCGGAATCGGATTCAAACTCTGCGTCTGAGCCAAGCTCTGCGCCTGAATCTTTCTGCTCACCATCAACATCTACTTCAGGCACTGCGTTCGCATCAGAAGTCGAGTCGTCGGATTGATCAGTGTCATCATTGTCAATGTTTTGCAACTCTGCATTTAAATCCAATTCGGGATTTAATTGATCGATATCGGCCAATTCACCCAGACTCGGTAATTCTTCTAAGCTACTTAAATTAAAGTAGTCCAAAAATGCTCGGGTTGTCGCGTACAACGACGGTCTTCCGGGAACATCTCTGTGCCCAACAACCTTAACCCACTCGCGTTCGGTCAATGTTTTAATAATGTGAGAACTCACAGCAACACCGCGAATCTCTTCGATATCACCACGAGTAATGGGTTGTCGGTAAGCGATCAGCGCTAGGGTTTCTAGCAAAGCACGAGAGTATTTTTGCGGCTTTTCTTCCCATAAGCGATTCACCCATGGAGCCGTTTCTTCGCGGACCTGAAATCGCCAGCCGCTACCAACCTGCTTAAGTTCAAAGCCACGACCTTCGCATTCTAGCGTAATCAGGTCGATGACTTTTTTAATGTCTTCTATTGTGATACCTGCCGAATCAACATCTTCGGCTTCGGCACTTTCAAATAATGACAACAAGCGCTTTTCGTCTAGCGGTTGTCCGGCGGCGAGTAAAGCGCCTTCAATAATTTTTTTAAGTTGCAATTCTTCCAACGTTATTGCGCTCGCGACTTAACATGTATGGGCCCAAACGGCTCATTTTGAATGATTTCAACTAAGGATTCTTTAATCAGCTCCATTACCGCCAAAAAAGTCACCACAACACCCAACCGACCTTCGCGAACGTTAAATAAACTCACAAACGGCATAAATTGGTTGTGCGAAAGTCTGTCCAAAACCTGAGCCATTCGTTCTCGGGTTGATAACTTTTCTTTCTCAACCTGATGGCTGGTAAACATATCGGCACGACGCAGAACTTCAGACAAAGCCAATAAAAGCTCTTTCATTTCGACATCGGGCTCAGGACGTGTCAAATTTTTGCTGGGCCCAGATGCCTTAGCGGTATGCACGTCACGACCAATGCGTGGCAAAGCGTCGATATCCTCAGCCGCTTGTTTAAAGCGTTCGTATTCTTGCAAACGACGAATAAGCTGCGCCCGAGGATCTTCCTCTTCTTCCTCGTCAACGGGAGGTCGCGGCAACAGCATTCTCGATTTAATCTCGGCAAGCATTGCCGCCATCACCAAGTATTCCGCGGCCAGCTCAAACTGCAATGCGCTCATCATTTGTACATAATCGATGTACTGACGAGTGATCTCAGCTACGTTGATTTCGAGTATATCGATATTTTGCTTACGTATGAGATACAGCAATAAATCGAGCGGCCCCTCAAAAATTTCAAGGATGATTTCTAACGCATCCGGCGGAATATAGAGATCTTTGGGAACTTCGGTCAGTGCTTTACCGGCAACGATAGCGAAAGGCATCTCACCTTGAGCAGGATGTGCTTCAACTGTGGCTACTGCCTCTACAACGCTATTAACCTCTAGCGCGTCCTGACCAGAATCGTCTTCGTTGGTGGGTTCTGATTCTGGTTTCTCGGACTGCGAAGCTGGGTGACCAAACAAATCTGGATCTTCAGTCACAATAGGCCTTTTACGTTGGAAAGTTGCAAGCTGTACCTTGAGGATTTCTAAGAAATTCGGCCGTGCATTATAGCGAGTTCACAGATGTCATCAAACATTGAATGATTGTCCCACCGAAATCCACTCAAAATTGTGGCTTAAAGATCAAAACCCGAGATATCCCCTAAACCTTGTCGCACTAACTTGGGATCATCTTCGGTAAAGTCGATTACGGTTGTAGGCTCCAAACCACAGAAACCACCGTCAATCACCAACTCCAATTGATGTTCTAAAAGCTCACGAATATCGTATGGATCGGTTAACGGCAACTCATCGTTGGGCATAATGAGCGTACTGCTCATCAACGGCTCGCCAAGTTCATTCATTAACGCCAACGCGATTGGATTGTCCGGCACACGCATACCAATGGTTTTGCGCTTTGGGTGCAATAAACGGCGCGGCACCTCAGAAGTGGCCGAAAGAATAAAGGTATAAGGTCCCGGCGTATGAGCTTTAATCGCGCGAAACACCTGATTATTTACCCGCGAATAGGTAGCAAGTTCGGAAAGATCGCGACACATCAAGGTGAAGTTATGATCTTTGCCCAGTTGGCGAATTGCACGAATACGATCCAAAGCCATCTTGTCACCAATATGGCAACCCAATGCGTAGGCTGAATCGGTTGGATAAACGACGAGACCACCTTTGCGAATAATGTCTACCGCCTGACTAATCAGACGTGCTTGTGGGTTTTCTGGATGGATCTGAAAAAATTGAGCCATCGACTCCCTCCTAAAATACGGTATCGAACTAATTTTTAAGCTGCTTTAATCGTCCAGATTAATAAGCTACTCACTAAATTTGGGGCTAATTGCGGTTAACGTCGGTGAAAAACACAACCTAAAGCAGAATTTGCAGTAACTCAGCGCCAAGCATTCCACACGGGCTCACAGCCCAGCGGAATGTGTGACGCCACCCCGAGTTCTTGCCAGGGCGCACCAGGAGCGTGGAAATCACTGCCGGAGGAGCCTAAAAGCTCAAAGCGGTTGGCTAAATCAGCCATGTCACGCGTTTCAATATTACTTTGATGACCGCCACTGACGATTTCAATTGCTCCACCACCGTGACACTTAAATTCATCGCACAATTCACGCAACTTGGTGCGTGTCATCTTATATTTCAAAGGATGAGCAATCACCGCAACACCACCAGCCTGAGTAATCCAATCAACAACAACCGCAACCTCAGGCCAAACTTGCTTAACATCTCCGGGTTTACCCGAGCCAAGATAACGCTTGAATGCCTGAGCTATATTTTTTGCATGCCTTGCCTCAACCAAAAACTGAGCAAAATGCGGGCGGCCCAACTGCTCGCTAGGTGCGTATTTTCGAGCGGCTTCTAAAGAGCCATTGATCCCAAGTTTGCTAAGCTTTTCAGAGATTTCAACGGCACGTTTTTCTCGCTGCAGAGACATGTATTGCTCTGCCTCTTTAATAACCAGTGATTGAGGATCGATATTTAAACCAACGATATGAATGCCTCGCCCACGCCACTGGCTGGAAAACTCGATACCGGCAATTAACGACACCCCTAAAAGATCGGCTGTTACCTGCGCGGCTGAAAAAGCCAAACAATTGTCGTGATCGGTAATTGCAAGACCAGTAACCTTATTGTCAAAGGCACGTTGCACAAGATCCTCTGGCGATAACACGCCGTCAGAATACGTTGTATGACAATGCAGATCGAAACGACAATTCAAACCTAACCCCAAGACTGGTATACCAATGCGTATTACATCATAAACTGCTAAATATGGATAACTGAGAATGATGATCGACACGCACAATCAGTCTTTCTAAGTATGGATGAACAAAAATTACCTAGACGATACTGTTTAAAAGTATGAACTTATTGCACAGCGAGTCGTTCTTAACAGAAAATTTCTGCGCAATAAGTAACAAAATGATTCTGCAATCCTATAAATTTGAACAAGCGACCAGAGCATATATGGGCTAAAAGATAATTCCTTGCTGATTGCGCCAATAAAAACCTTTAAAATACCGGTAATTGATCGTTCTTCGAGCGGTTACGCAGCTGCCCATGTGGATATTTAATGCCACAAAGTAGGATAACCAAGAGAACAACTCGCAGAGATGTTCCAGTATAAAGTTGTGACAACAGTTGCACGACTCCATGTAAAAGTGTTGGATACGCTGCACTGTTAACACAACGCTATAAATTTAAGCGTGTTAATAAAACACCTAATAATGATTGTAATGACCGGATTACCTGAATGAGTGACGCCTCACCCCAGCCCAAAAAAGAAAATATGCTAGTCAACCTAGCATTCAATATCATTTTACCGACGTTTATTCTAATAAAACTCAGTAAAGAACAATATCTAGGCCCAACTTTGGGTTTAGTTTTAGCCTTAGCTTTCCCAATTGTTTACGGAATTTGGGATTATGTAACTCGCAGTAAATTTAACCTGTTTTCGGCCATCGGTATCGTCAGTATTTTGCTCACCGGCGGTATAAGTCTACTGGAGCTCGACCCTAAATACATTGCTATAAAAGAAGCGTCAATTCCGGGGATTTTGGCAATCATTGCTCTGGTTTCAGCGTTTACGCCCTATCCTTTTATCAGGACTATTTTCTTTAACGAAACCGTTGTACAAGTCGATAAAATTAAAAACGCCCTAGCAGAACGTAACAACGAAGCCGAATTCGATAAAACCCTCAAAAACGCAACCTTTCTCGTAGCACTTTCTTTTGTTGTCTCTTCGGTATTGAATTATCTGTTGGCCAAATGGATTGTCATCAGCCCACCCGGCACTGAAGAATACAATTCACAACTGGGTAAAATGCAAATTTTAAGTTATCCCGTCATTGTGCTACCGGCAACAGTAATTCTTATAGTTGCCATGTATTATTTATTTAGAAACGTAACTCGCCTTACCGGTCTTACCTTAGAAGACCTTTTCGCTCAATCCAACTAAGCTTAATTTGAATATGTGGTATACAATTATTTGTGAAGACAAACCTAACACTCTTGATAAACGCTTACAGGCACGGCCTGATCACTTAGCGCGTTTGAATAGCTTAAAAGATTTAGGTCGACTTTTAATTGCTGGTCCCAACCCTGCGATCGACAGTGAAGACCCAGGCACCGCCGGTTTCACCGGTAGTGTAATTATTGCTGAGTTTTCTTCTCTGGAAGAAGCCAAACTCTGGGCGAGTGAAGACCCTTACTTAAAAGCAGGTGTTTACGAATCAGTATCGGTAAAACCTTTTAAAAAGGTGCTGCCTTAAGCTTACTTGCCGGTCAAACTCAAATTCTGAATTTGACCGGTTTTCTAAAACTAGCATGCAGCCCAAAAATAACCGCGCTGGTATTTTGCTTAATAACCTATTTAAAACCGTATGTTCGTAAACAAAACTATTTATTCGTGTATTTTATCTCTCTTAATTACAACAGCATTTTGCCACTCTGTTTCCGCCGAAACCGTTTACATCACCGATGTCCTCTATATTCCGATGCGCAGTGGTAAGGGCAACGAATACCGCATCATTGAATCCCGACTAAAATCTGGCACTGCCCTTGAGGTATTAGAAACTGATAATGGCGACGGTTGGACAAAGATTCGAACACCCAACAACCAAGAAGGTTATGTTCGCACTCAATACCTTTCTCGCGAAAAGACCGCCAAACTGCAACTCGATAAACTGGAACAAGAGCTAAATCGTCAGAAGTCTGAAAATACCCGCCTGGAAAAATCACTGAAAGATGTCAGCCAAGCTCAAGATCAGTTAAATACGGCACTTAATGCCTCCCATGACAGCAATCGCTCAACTCTCAGCGAGTTAGAAGAAATCAAACGAGTGTCAGCAAACGCCCTAGAGCTGAACAAACGTCATCAAGATCTTCTCAATCAACATCAAATGCTACAAACACAAATTGACATTTTAAAGGCCGAGAATGCGCGCCTAAAAAGCGATGATAAACAAACATGGTTTATGTACGGTGCCGCAGCGGTATTGCTTGGTGTTATCATCTCTGTCTTAGTGCCGGTCGTAAAAAGACCTAAAAACCGTTCCGGCTGGAAAGAATACTAATCATAACAAGAACTGACATAAGGCTAATTTATTAAGGAAGATTTTCAATGTACGGCTCCAACTACAAACAGGTTGCGTCTAAATACCTTACCTCTGTTTTATTTTCGGCGTTTATGGCGTTTGGCCAGAGTGTATTTGCTCAAGAAGGGTCAACTTCTGCCAGCACCGGTGGCGGCTCGGTTCAAGACTCTGAAGTACTGGTTATGCTGGAAACAGACGCAGGTGAAATTGCCCTACAGTTATTTCCAGAATACGCACCCAAAACGGTAGAAAACTTTTTACAGTACGTTGATAGCGGTTTTTACAATGGCACTATTTTTCATCGCGTCATCAAAGATTTTATGGTTCAAGGTGGCGGTTTAACCTTTGATTATTTAGAAAAAGAAACTCTCGACCCGGTAGTTAATGAATCCAATAACGGTTTAAGAAACCTACCCGGCACGGTTGCCATGGCGCGCTTCTCCGACCCTAACAGCGCAACCTCGCAGTTTTTTATTAATCTTCGCGCCAATCCACATCTCGATGCTTCTGCAACTCAACCTGGCTACACCGTGTTTGGTCGAGTGGTAGAGGGTCGAAATGCGGTATTTGCAATTGTGGATGAACCGCAGGGTTTGATTCGAAAATACCCAAATGCACCCAATACCCCCGTGCGTATTCTAAAATCCTATCGAATTTCTCCTGATGATCTTGAAGCAATATCGGCTAAAAAAGCTGCCGAAGAACAAAAGACAAAAGCTCAGTAGACACATCTATTGGGCAGCCAACAGAGAGTAAATCATGGCTTTTGCACTGAGCATTAATTTAAATAAGATCGCCTTACTGAGAAACTCTCGCGAAGGTAACTATCCATCGGTCATCGAGCACGCCAAACTCTGCCTCGAAAACGGCGTCGATGGTATCACCGTGCATCCAAGACCTGATCAGCGACATATTCGTCCGAGCGACTGCCTAGAGCTAAAAACCCTGTTAGCCGATAAACCGCAAGAATTTAATATTGAAGGCAATCCCTTTGAAGCAAAACATGGCACTTATCCGGGTTTTATAGAAATTATTCGCGAATGCAAACCAGAACAAGCGACACTGGTTCCTGATCAAGGCAGTCAACTTACCTCCGATCACGGCTTTGATTTAAACGTTTCCGGCCAACCGTTAGAATCCATCGTAAATAAGCTAAAAAGCTGGAACATTCGCGTTAGCCTGTTTATGGACCCCGATAGAGAACAAATACGATTAGCCAAAGAATTGGGTGCCGATCGCATCGAGCTCTACACAGGCCCCTTTGCTCACGCGTATTCGCTTAATGATGCCGACGATATTTTCAAAAAACACTGCGAAGCCGCTCAATACGCAACTGAGATCGGCCTCGGCGTTAATGCTGGTCACGATTTAAATCTAGACAACATGAAGCTGTACAAAACCTTACCAGGTCTTCTTGAAGTATCGATTGGTCACGCGTTTACCGTCGATTCACTCCAATACGGTATGAAGTCAACCATAGAACGTTATTTAGAGTTGTGTCGCTAACAGCGCAAGCGTTTTAACTTACTACCTAAACAGTCTTAATTTTTTAAAGCATGGGTGATTTGTTGAAACCAACACTATCAATTATTGGCGCAGGAAAACTCGGTCAAACCCTTGGAAAATTATGGTTTGATCGAGACTGCGCCACTATAAATCAAGTCATTAACCGGAGCTTAGAATCGAGCCTTGCCGCCATTCAATTTATAGGGGCTGGAACGGCCGAAGATTCGATATATCACCTAGAACCTTGTAACTATGTGTTGATCGCAACACCCGATGCGCAAATTAGTCAGATTGCCGAAGAATTAGCCGAACTGCCCTACCCCTGGCATGGCACCACAGTATTTCATTGCAGCGGCGCACTAAGCGCCAAAGTACTTAAGCCTTTGGCTGTGTTAGGCGCAAAGACAGCAAGTGTTCACCCGATTCATAGCTTTGCAGAACCCCAAAACAGCTTAACTCAACTGCCCGGAAGCTACTGTTGTGCCGAAGGAGCAGTTTCGGCGTTAAACACTCTTAAATCGCTTTTTGAAGCTTTAGAGATGAAATGGCAATTAATTGATGCCGATAAAAAAACGCTCTATCACGCAAGCTTCGTTATTGCCTGCAATTTTTTACCGGCACTTGTCGACTCCGCTTTACAGTGTTTGTCTGAAGCAAATATCGATGAAAACACCGCTAAAAAAATGCTGCAGCCACTCATGCAAGGCACGCTCGCCAACATATTTAGAACCTCTGCAAATCAGGCGCTCACCGGCCCAATTGCACGCGGCGATCTAGAAACTGTAGCCCGCCAATTGGCGGCGCTTGAAACGCAGTTACCGAATATTAAATCACTTTATTCAAGTTTAAGCCGAAGTACACTCGACGTTGCCAAACACGAACAGCAACGCCCCGACCTATTTACAGAATTTAAAAACCTATTAAAACATGACCAATAAAAGCTCACAGAAAACCGATACACCGGAATATTTAAAGAAAAAAGCCTTTTTTCAGTCGGTATTAACCATATACGGTCGCAAACCCGTACTCGAAGCATTACAAGACCCAAGCGCAAAACCTTTAAAACTGCATTTGGCCGACTCCAATAAAGATTCCGAAGCAATTACGCAACTCAAAGAGTTAGCGTTAAAAAAAGGCGCCGAAATTGTTTATCACAGTAAAAATGAGTTATCGAGAATTTCAAAAAACGCCAAACAAGATCAGGGCGTTTGCGTTGATATTAAATGTGACCAATATGTCTCGGAAGATACTTTTTTTGAAGAGCATTTGAAAAAGAATCGTGCGTTGGAGTTTATTGCCCTAGACGGCATCACCAATCCGCAAAACCTAGGCATGATTATTCGATCGGCAGCGGCAGGATTTATTGACGGAATTATTTTGCCAGAAAAAGGCTGCGCTCAAATAGACCCGCTAGTCATAAAAGCCAGCGCTGGAGCAGTTTTTAAAGCAAAGATTATTCGCTGTAAAGACTTACACAGTTTTTTAAAACGTTTTAAAGAAACGGCATCGGTGAGCATAATTACTTTGGATTTAAACGCATCCTTAGAGTTTTCAACATTAAATACGCTTGAAGGAAATAAAGTATTCGTACTTGGCAATGAGACCAAAGGAATATCGTCCGAAACCAGTGCCTTGAGCGATTACGCAACAAAAATTCCCATGAACAACAATATCGAATCACTCAACGTCGCAATAACCGCTGCATTAATATCTTTTAGAAAACAACTCTAAAAGCGCCGAATAACCTCTGATTTAAATCGCTAAAGATTAATCAGAGGTTTCTCAAACTATCGGAACCTCTGATTAACTCATCCATGATTTAATCAGAGGACAGAAATTGAAAATGC
>CALMJT010000134.1 GCA_937864365.1 uncultured Alteromonadales bacterium
GTTCAACATTAACGCCTTCTTGGCCGCCAGCCAAATCGCTAATGGCGCGAATAATAATCCAATCAATATCATTGACATAAGCCACATGCGCCACAGAAGCCGATTCCATTTCGGTGACTTCGGCGTTAAATACTTCTCTTACCCATTTGCGATATTCGCGATTATCTAAAAAGACTGAACCGGTTACGCCGTTACCGCCAACCGTTAATACGGCTTCACGTTCATCCAATACTTTTTGTGTTGGCATGTTGGCAATAGCCTTTTTGGCCGCGTCGAGTAAACGCGGTGTTGCCGAAAAATAGGCTTTATCTTCTGGCTTTTCTTGGCCTTCTTTAATGACTACCACTTCATCTGGGTGAACGTAACCAAACGATTTGTAGTTGGGTAAATGAGGGTCTTTTTGACGGCGATTGTCTTGATCGTCTAAAAATTTGCGGTAGTAGTTTGGTAATAAATATTCACCGGGATTTTCTGGGTCGGGATTAATGTAAACGCTTTCATCGTGGTAGTACCAACGCTCGGGAACAATCACATCTCCGGGTTGCCATTGGGGATTTACCGCTCCGGCAATGCCCATGTAAACCACTTGTTTTATGGGAAAGTAATCAAACGCCATTTGCATAGACATAGCAGCATTGGCGATGCTCATGCCTGTGGCAAACACTAAAATCGGCTGATCACGAAATTTACCCAAACGATAGGTAACGCCTTTAAATTTTAAGGTGCTATCGATATTGGCTTCGCCGTGATTTTGCAGCGTTTTTAAAATGCCATTCAATTCTGGCTCGTAAGCCACTACAACGGCGGTAAATTCAGGCGTTTGGCCGGAGAATTTTTTGGGGCCAAAGGTTTCAGGAACCTCTTTTGAGCCACAAGCCGTAATCAAAAGCGTAATGCTCAGTAAAACACAGTATTTGTAGGCTTTAATCATAGAGTTATCCGTATTTGTGATTGGTTTTCAGTTATGACGACTGATTATGGTGACTCCAGACTAGAATGGTGATTATTTTTTTGAATGACTTTAAAAGCCGTGTTCTGAAAAATAGTGTTTACAAAAATAGGTTGTTTTACAAAAAACAGAATGAGGCTTCAGAGGAGCATCGGTAGGGTTTTTTAACGACAGTTAAAAACTAGAGAAAACTTCGACTAACCGAGACAAGAGTTTTCTGCGGTCTAAGGATAAACCGTTCATTTCAGGAACGATAGGTGATTAAAATTGTGCTGAAATCTGTGAAGGAATTTTAAATCACATGTTCAATTTCTGTTCTCTGATTAAATTATGGATAAGTTAGTCAGAGGTTCTTAACGTTAAATAAATGACGAAGGTCTAATTTATTCGGAAAAAGCAAAGACTTTGAATAGGTGTTTACTCCGGTATTAATAACAGAAACTCCGGCAATACCGGAGTTTTTAAGTTTTGCGCAAATCGATTAACTGTACTGTTCTAACTTATGTTTACCGGCTTGGCATTGATAGGTTGGCCCTTGAATTGGCTGATATTCTTTGGTTTTAACAGTGCTGACAAATTGCCATTGGTTAATGGCCGCTTCTGGCGTTAATTCTAGAAGCATCCAACCGCGTTGATGACTATTTTGGTAACGCAGGTTTTTATTAATTTTTACCAAACGTTCAGAGAGCTGCTCTGGCGAGGTTGTAGAAATATAATTTTCCATTCCCGGAGAGCTTACGCTAGACGTTGCAAACTCCACAGCGACGGAATCTGATTCGCCGTCGGGAATTAAATCGAACGCCCAAGCATTGTGGGTATCGCCTGCCAAACTTACGGCATTTACCGCGTGGTTTTTCAATAATTGCAGGTAGCGTTGTCGTGCAACATTGTAGCCGTCCCAAGCATCGGTATTAAATGGAATACCCATTTGGCCTAAAAGAATAATGGCATTGATGATGTTGGCTGGAATGGAGGCTTTGCCAGACAAGATGTCGCGTACATCGGGAATTAAGACTTCGCCGGTTAATACCTGCTGCCCCAGAATTTGCCATGTGGCGCCGCGTTGTTTGGATTCATCCAGTGTGTTTTCGAGCCAGGCCTCTTGGGCTTTACCCAGTAGGTTGCGCTGTGGATTATTGAGGAGCTTTTCGCGAACTTGTTTTGCGTCGGGTAAAAATGCCCAGCCAGCAGGCAGGTTTTTAGGATCAAGTGCGGTAATGGTTTCCCAATCTAAAATTGGTGTCGGTGGATTTTTGGTAAGATCAAAAGGCACTGTAATCATTTGAATGTGTGCAGGATCAACCTTTGCCATTTGATCAGCGCTTAGCACTGGTACGCCTGGGCCACCGGTGGATACCGAAGAAACATCAAAAGGAATTTGTCGCCAAATCATTTCTTGTAAATAGTCGATGGGTTTGTCACGACCAATCACTCGGGTGTCGAGCATGATTAGATCGGCGAGATTACCAATTTTAAAGTTACGGTAGGTAATGGCTGTATTTTCGTTATTTTCTGGATCGCGAATCGGCAACCACTCTCGATAGGCCTGAATTGCATAGGCTTTGCGTTGTTCCCAATCGCCCTCGTCGGGTTGGTGGTTTTCTGCGCCGCCCATCCACGCGTCGTTAGCAAGTTCGTGATCGTCCCAAACGCAAATAAACGGCGTTTTAGCGTGTAGCTTTTGTAACGACGGATCGCGTCTGTACAAGCTGTAGCGTTGACGATAATCATCAAGCACTAACAGTTCCCCGGGTGGTAAGAGTTTGCGTTGCTGGCCGACTAAATCGGGATCATTGTATTTTTCAACATTGTATTCGTAGATGTAATCGCCCAAATGCACCACGGCAACAAGATCGTCTTGCTTACTGATTTCTTCGTAAACGTTGAAATAACCAAAACCAAAGTTGGAGCAAGATACAACCGCGAATTTTGCGGAATCTATGTCACCTTCGGGCAGAGTTTTGGTTTGGCCCACCGGGCTTAGGGTTTGACCAACATTAAAACGGTAGTAGTAGGTTGTATTAGGCTTTAGCGCTTTAACGTCTATTTTAACGGTGTAGTCGCGTTCTGCACTGGTAGAAACGCTGTCTTCAAAAACAATGTTATTGAAGTTTGGTTGTGTAGAAACCTGCCAAACGACGTTGATCGCATCCTGTGGTGTTTCGGTGGTGGGTGTAACGCGAGTCCATAAAATTACCGAGTCGGACAGCGGATCGCCACTGGCGACGCCATGATCAAAGCTTACCGACGGTTGATCGATGGGGGAGGTGCATCCGGGTAATAATGCAGCGCTACTGGCTGCTGCCGAAACAGAGGTAAGAAATTGGCGGCGATTAAGTTTTGGCATAACACGTCTCTACAATACAGGCAGAAAAAATACGGGCAGAAAAATGCGCGAATAATTCTGAAAAAATTTGTGCACAAGTCACCGGCACTTCATTCAGAATTTTTTGAAGATTAAACGATGACAATGGTAAAAATAAAATGCCCAGAGTCTTTATTTTCGACACTGGGCACAGAGCAATTTTTACAGGTTTAACGTTGAGAACCTTTAATTCACCCAATAGAGTGCCGCTAAAGGAACCGAAATTGAGCGGATTTTTTCAATGGTTATCCTGCAATTTCTGCCCTCTGATTAACTTCTCTCAGATTTAACCGGAGATCAGTTAATCAGGCGTTCTTATTCTTAGAAGAAGCGTTTGGTTGCTTGGATTCCAAGAATTTGTGGAGCGCCCTCAACAAATGTTGGGTAACCAAATACATCGCCGGTGTTACCCGCGTCGATGATGTATTCTTTATCAAACAGGTTATTGGCGAAAAGCTCCACCGACCAGTTTTCATCAAGCGCTGCGATACCGAAGCGTAGGTTAACCAAACTTACTGCGCTTTCTTCAAATTCGTTTTCAATGTCGAAGAAGACATCATCACGATATACCCAGCTACCACTGGAAGTGAATTGCAGAGCGTCACTCAACGGACGACGATAAATGTAGCTAATTGCCCCGGTGGTTTCTGGTTGTAAACGGAATTGGTTGCCTGCGAACTCACCGTTTTGAGCGTCATCATCAATTTCAGCATCAATATAAGCAAAGTTTGCCAAAAGAGTTAAATGCGCATCAACCTGCCAAGTGACATCGGTTTCTAAACCAACGTTTGATGCATCACCAGCGTTTTGTGGAACTCGCTGACCGGCGTCGTTAAGAACGGTAACTTGGAAGTTTTCGTAATCTTGGTAAAAGGTGGCAACAGAGTAGCTCAAACGTTTGTCGAGCAAGCTGCCTTTGATACCAATTTCAAAGTTGGTAATTTCTTCTGAAGGAATTAGGTTTTCTCGGCCCTCTGAGAAGTCCAATACTTCAGAGCGTTCACCTTCTGCCCAGCTCGCATAAACACTAAAGTTGTCGTTCACATCGTAGCGAATGTTGATGCGTGGCAGGATCACGGTATCGTCGGTGTCACCACCAATGGTTGCGCCACCGGTGTTAAACATGGCGCCGCCGAATAAATCTAACGGAATGCCCAGTGCTAAAAGTGTGGCTTCATCAAGACCGGTTGCGGCCTGTGTTGCAGCAGATACCAAAACAGAAACCGGTAAGTTTGAGGTGTAGGTTGATTCACGTTGTTCATCAACGTAGCGAATACCGGCGGTGATTTCGAGTTTCTCGGTGAGCTGGTAAGAAACGTCGGCAAACACCGAAGTTGCTTGGTTATCGGCACTGTTCGAGAAAAATGCTTCGTAAGGAAGTTGATTAACAAGACCACCGGTTGCAAGGGAGGTCGTCACTGACGCGCAACCCGGAATGCCAGCGCCTGCAAAAGCACCAACGCAGCTTAAGAACAGACCTTCTTCGGTAGCGATTGGTACGGTTTGCGTGGCTTGCTCATCGAAATAGCTCAAGCCAAAAAAGCCGGTTAAACGATCGCCACTGAAGTTAAAACGGAATTCGTGGCTGTTTTGATCACCATCAGCAGCTTCGCCAAAGTTTAAGAATTCGAAAGACGTACCGTCGGCATCAAAGACTTCTACCGAGTCATGGTCACGATAGGCGCCTATGTAGGTAAATGCCCACTCATCGTTAATGTCCCATTTTACAGTGGCATTAAAGTCGTTGGTTTCGCGATCCACACCAACTTCGTTGTCGCCTAAGTTGGTGGAATCAAGCACGCTAATGAATGCGTTGTCGGTAAATAGCAGCTCTTCAGCGACGAAACCTGTACCCGGATCATCGGCATCTTCGTAGTTGTATACAAAATCGATGGTTAGGTTATCGTTAGGTGTAATGCGAACGCTTGGGCGAATGGCGAAGCGCTCGTAGCCGTTGAGGTCGTCACCGGCATTATTTTCTGTGTAGCCGTCGCGTTCACGCGAAAGTATCGCAAGACGACCTTGAACCAATGAGTTACCACCGGTCACGAAACCGGTAACTTCTTGTGTGTCGAATTCGCCAGCGCGAGCGGTAATTTCAGCTTCAAATTCTTCTTGCGGCTTGGCGGTGATAAAGCTGATGGCTCCGATGGATGCAGCGGTGCCAAACAAAGTGGCCTGTGGACCTTTAACAACCTCAACGCGTTCCATGTCGTAAACTTCGAAATACGAACCGCGCGAGCGAGAAACATCGGCGCCGTTTAAATACACCGAAACACGTGGCGCAATGGGGGCGCCGCCGTCGTCTGAGGTGATGCCGCGAATGACATAACCATTGTTGTTAACGCTTTGCTGTTGAACTACAAGCCCGGGAATTAGATCGGAAAGCTCATCGAATTGATCAATACCGAGTTCGTCGAGTGTGCTGCCACTTAATGCCGAAATGGTGATAGGAACATCCTGAATACTTTGCTCACGCTTTTGCGCGGTAACGACAATTTCAACCAATTCTTCTTTTTTCTGGGGGGCTGATTGAGCAAAGGTTTGGTTGGCAAGAGTAATAGCAGATAGCAGGCTAAGTGCCACAACTGAACGAGCTGGGAACATGAGGTACCTCAAATTCTGATTTATTGTGTAGTTATAAAAGAGCGATACTTTGCGACAAAATTGCTACAGTATTGCGACAAAAATCAAGATAAACCAGTAAATTCTTATACGAACTGTACTTTTATGCACTGGTTTCAAAATTCGCAAATTTCTGGCGCAAATTAGTTCAAAAATCGGCTTTAAATTTCGTACAAAAGTTTATCGTTCATACATTTCAGTTTTCAGCACATTAATCAGCGACAAGGTATTTTAGTGCTCAATAGTGCTAATTTTTGTTGGGTTAGGTTATCAATAGAGTAATTTTCGACAGTATTGGCTGAATTAATCGCCATTGATCGTTCAATGGTCAACGATTACAGATATACATTTTGGGATATGCTATTAAAATCAAGCTGATGTGGTACAAGCTTTTAGTACTAGAATAGATGCACGAATTGTTTACGGGGTTTTACACTCAATAGACGACTTTTCAAGAGATATTGATGTCTCACGACAGTATCCAAAATCATCGAGTGGATTTTTTCATCGATGGACAATAACAAACAACCAGTAGGAGTGACGTGGCATGATTCATACAACTAAAAAGTTCGCGAAAATGTTTACTGTAGCGGGCTTAGGCGCGGCGGCATTGTTGTCTGCATCGCTTGCGAGTGCAGAAATGAGTTTGGACAAAGGCCTATCTCAGTTAACTTTTTTGACGACTAAAAACTCTGCGGTAACTGAGGCTCATACCTTTAAAAATATTGTGGGTACTATTTCTGACGATGGTAAGGTGACCGTAGATATCGACTTAACCAGTGTTGATACCGCAATTGCAATTCGCGATGAGAGAATGCAGAATATTTTATTTGAAACGGCTAAATTCGCGACAGCAACATTTACCGCAGATGTGTCGGCCGTACTTGCTGAAGTCAATCAAAAAAGTATTGCTAAGGCGACTGTAGAAGGCGAGCTTTCTTTACACGGTAAAACTGTACCGGTAACTTTTGACGTTTTAGCCAATGAAATGGAAACCGGTGTTGTGGTTTCTACATTAAAACCAACCATGATTAAAGCAGATCAATTTGATTTGTTGGCAGGCGTACAACAACTTCAAGAAATTGCTAAGTTAAACAGTATTACTCCGGTTGTTCCTACGTCGTTTGTATTAACATTTAAAAATTAATACGGCATATGTGGGAGTTATTCACTCCCACACGCTTTTACCAAATTACAGTTGTTTACAGCGCTTTAAATTCCGCCAAGGCTTTGTGGAATTCGCTAATAATACTAATACCGGGCGCAAAATCGTTGGTCATTACCTTGGCTAGTGCCGGAATATCTCGATAACCGGGCATTCCTTCAATATTGTTACTGAGCATTCTTAGGTGAACATTGGCGGTTATTAAAACATCGCAGTAATTTGGAATTTCTTGCTCAGAGTCGTACAACCAGTTACCACCGTTTTTAATACTTTCCAAAATGATGGTTGGAATTTTCCAGAAATTTAAAATTTTTTCGGTAATTTTTACGGAGTATTTCTCTGCGATATTTTGAACTTTACTGAGTTCATTGACATCGTCGACAAATTCGCTCACGTATTGATAGGTTACAAGGTCACCTAAACGAAATAATAATCCACATAAAAAGGCGGTGTCTGGATTTAAATTGCAGTTGACGTGTACAGCAATAATTTTTGCTAAAATTGCTCTTTCTAACGATTTTTCCCAAGACGAATAAAATAATTGCCGCAATAAAGAAGACGGTGTTTCAAATAGCTCTTTACTGGAGTAATAAAATACTAAGCTTTTTGTAGTATTTCGCCCTAATCTAGAAATAGCGTCTTCGATGGTTGAGGTGCTTTCTAGTCCCTTGTATAAAGCGCTGTTTGATGCGGCAATTAATTTTGTGGCAATAGATGTATCGTAAGAAATAATATAAGCAATTTCTCGGTTTTTAGTTTCTGCATCTTCACAGGCAATGCGAACTTTTTCGGCGACCTCGGGAAGCGTTGGAATAATTAAGGCGCCGCGCTCAATTTCTCTTTGTACCTTTTCAAGAAGAGTTTCTTGGTTAAAGTGGCCAATAACCACAATCTCTTCGTGATCCCACTCAGAACTTTTTTTGGCTTGCTCAAAAATAGACTCAACAAAATTATGCGGTAGTTTTAAAAATCGACCTGTGATGCTCTTGGTGATGGCTTTGTAGCGTATCGGGCGCAAATACGCCAAGGGTTTAAGTGCACGTGCGGTGCCGCTGGTAATTAGCGATTCTCTGCCGTCATCAGCAATGATTTTTACTGCACCTTGAATTAAGTAGTAATCGTGTGCGTCGTCACTTTCGTTGTCGAAAAGAACCAAGTTCTGACCGAGTTCAATAATTTGGGCAAAGCTCATAGCAAGAATTAAGGTAGATTCTTGAACATGATCAAAGGGTGTTAAGGTGCTGAGATATTCGCGATTAAAAACCTGTGTAGAATTATCTTCACGCCTAGATTTGATAGTGTTTTCAGGCTTTTTTTCGCGACGGAAGTATTTCGTAAGCATGTTGGTTCTCAAGCTACATCAGTGGTTACTAAAGGAAACTCTGATTAACCTAGAGTTTCTCGCGACACAAGGATGTGTCGTCAATTTCAAGAACTATAAGTGATTGAAATTGTGAAGAAATTGGAAATCGCATTTTCAATTTCTGTACTCTGATTAAATCATGGATGAGTTAATCAGAGATTCCTAAAGTGTAGTAGAGAACTTTTATTTTTTCTGATTTTGATGGTAAAAATGTAGGTCGATAATTTGAGTGAGAGTTAAAGATTATTGGCTAGATTAATTCCAAAATAATGCAAACTTATTTTGTAAAAAATCAATCTGTAGTGGCGGTCAACCATTCGACCGGTTAATTGATTCATGTTGAATTAATCGTGGTTTTATTAACGGTGGGCCGCTTTGACCGAGTGATAATATAGGAAACTCTGATTAACCTAGAGTTTCCAGCGATACAAGGATGTGTTTTCAATTTCTGACCTCTGATTAAATCAGCGACGAGTTAGTCAGAGGTTCTTATAGTCATGTTGAGTTTCAGGAGTTGCGCAATCTATACAAATAAATAGAGCGGGTTTGTGTTTAATTAAAAAAAGGTCTAAATGCCACTGCGACGATCTTTGACGTGACGTCTGTCATCGGGTTTCTTATTTTTGTTGTTTCTTCTTTGTTGCCATAATTCCCATAGATTTCTTCTGTCGGGATTTTGACGTCGATCGGCGAATTGCTTATACGAACATAGACAGTCCGGCTGCGTACAGCCCGGCAGTGGCAGGCTTGGAGCTTCAGTCAACAAATACATTTTGCCATTCATAGCCTTAGCAGACTCACAGCAGCCCGGTAGTGTGACAATAGACACGCTTTGGTAATTGCGTTCGGTTTTTGTCTTATTGGGTTGACCAAAACCTTGAGGCTCTTCAACGGGTTTATTGCGCTGATAACGAACAACTGCAAGAGCAATGAATAACAGGCCGACACCAAAAAACAGAACCACAGGTGGTGAAAATTGAATCATGAATAACTCTTAATGATACTGTGTGTAGGGAATGTAGAATTCACTGATATTTTCTAAAAGTTTTTATTGAGCAATTGTATATTAGCTAATTAAGCCAATCAGTTAACTTTGACCAAATTAATACTAAATCGATTTGTTATCGTCAGAAGAGATCACAACTTTGACACTGTTTTAATATTAATGCGGTATTTGTTCACATTAAGATACTGCGTGTTTATCTTTTGATCCAATATTCGCAGTTGGTTTTTACAACTTTTATTCAAAGTCAATAGTGGTTTTTAAACATAGAAATTGTCAAGGTAACAGCCGATAATTTTTGAATTAAAAGTCAAAAATATAAACGCAAGAGGTTTCTATTTCTTCTCTTTATCGCTAAAAAGTATAGAAGTATTTAATTTTATAGTCGGATTGGTTTTTTGCTGAATTACTTAAGGAAACTCTGATTAACCTAGAGTTTCCAGCGACACAAGGATGTGTCGCCAATTTCAAGAACGGTAAGTGATTGAAATTGTGAAGAAATTGGAAATCGCATTTTCAATTTCTGTCCTCTGATTAAATCAGGGATGAGTTAATCAGAGGTTCCTTAAGTAATTACTGACTTACAAGGATGGGAAGGTCTTGAACTTGTGATGCTATACCAATAGATAACAGAACAATAGCACCTTTTTGATAAAGATCGATATACCTTTGGTCTAGCAATATATTGGTAGTGAAAATATTTTTAGTCGAAAATTTATTAGAAATGTATTGATAAAAATGTTGCTGAGGTATTTGTCTTAAAAACTCTAGGTCGATCAGAGTTTTTCATAAATACGAGGTGCGAAACTTCTTACAAAACCAAGGTTTTGTAAACTTCTATTCGAAATACAACAACATATAAAAGTAATACAAAGGCAGTATAAAATAAAGGCCGTGTGAAATAGAAAATAGAGATTAGATTAAAAAAGGCAGCTATTGTGCTGCCTTTTTGTGGTAATCAATTAAGTAATGTTGCCAGTAGTACGAACTCGTCGGCTGGATTTTTCTTCCGGCGCCAACGCTTGTCGAGCTTTTTTCCGACGCGCTGCTTCGCTGTCGATGATATTTTTTAAGGCTATTAAAAATCCGGTTACTAAAAATGCACCCGGTGGTAATACAGCTACCAAAAAGCCCGGATAATTATCGCTGATGCTGATGGTCCAATTGCGACCAAATTCACCCAGCAATAAATGCATGTCGGCAAACAGAGTTCCGTTGCCTAATAGTTCACGAACCGCACCAACCACCATTAGCACAAGCGCAAATCCTAAGCCCATCATAAAGCCATCAATCATAGATGGAATGGGTTTGTTTTTGCTGGCAAATGCGTCTGCTCTACCCAAGATGGCACAGTTGGTCACAATTAACGCAATAAAAATCCCCAGAATTTGGTACAGCTCGTAGGTGAATGCTTGCATTAATAATTCGGCGCAGGTTGTGAACGACGCGATAATCATCACAAACGCAGGCAGTTTAATGGCGTCGGTCACGGCGTTACGAATTAACGATACCGCGAGGTTTGAGCCAACCAAAACAACCAACGTGGCAATTCCTAATCCTAGTGCGTTTACAACCGATCCACTGACCGCCAATAAGGGGCACAAGCCCAACAGCTGAACCAGTGCTGGGTTGTTTTTCCACAGACCGTTTTCGGTGATTTCTTGATAACTGACCTGACTCATGGTGATTCCGTTAATTCGGTTTGAGTTTCAAAGAGCATGTCTTTGTGTTCATCGACAAACTGCAACACTTTTTCAACTTGTCGAACCACAGCGCGAGGCGTAATGGTAGCGCCAGTAAATTGGTCGAATTCGCCACCGTCTTTTTTCACCGCCCAAACACTGGGATTGGTGAGAGATTTACCGTTAAAACCATGAACCCAGTTGGTTTTTTTGGTATCTACCTTGTCGCCAAGCCCCGGAGTTTCTTTGTGCGAAAGCACTCGAACACCGGTAATGTTCATGTTGCGATCAACACCAACAATTAAGCGAATCGCACCACTGTAACCGTCTGGCGCGATAGCTGGCACGATAACCGCATCAATATGCCCGTCTACGCGGGCGATATTGACAACTTCTGGTTCTTTTAAGCCCAGTTGCGCCAGAGCCGTTTCGGGAATCTGTTTGGTATCGGCCAGAAGGTCGTTGTCGTGTTTGGTTACAACTTCTAATAATGCTTTTTGCGCGGCCGCTCGTTCACTTGCGGTGATTCTTTCTTTGGTGCCTTGAAAGGTTACTGCCAGTAAACCCGCGGTACAAATAGCGAATATTGTTAAAATAATGCTGTTTTTACGAATGGCTTGAGTAATCATCACACGTCTACCTTTTCTGTTGCGCGACGCGGTTTGCTGTGACCATAACTGCGCGGTACGGTGTAATAATCAATAAACGGTGCGGCAAAGTTCATTAGCAGTACCGAAAAGGCTACCGCATCCGGATAGTTACCAAAGTGGCGAATCAGAAATACCAGTAATCCTATGCAGCCACCAAAAATAAGTCGTCCTTTATTGGATACCGCTGAGCTGACCGGGTCGGTGATGATAAAGAATGCACCGAGCATGGTTGCGCCGGAGAATAAATGCGTAAGCACTGGTGCCGAGCTCTCTGAGCTGCCGTCGTAAAATATGATCGACATCAACGCAAGTACCGCCAACATGGAAACGGGTGCGTGCCAGGTGAATATTTTGCGCCATAGCAAAAATAAGCCGCCCAACAAAAATCCTGCGTTAACCCATTCCCAACCGGCGCCGGCAAAAAACGCTTCCGAAAAAATAGGTTTTTGAGAATAAATATCGGCAACCGTTAGGGATTCGGATTGCTTAAAGGCATCTAGTGGCGTTGCACCTGAGTAACCGTCTATAGCCGTGCCAGTAAAGACTTTCGTAAGGGCCTCACTAATACTCGGTAGATCACCCAAATTAACCGGCGCTGCCCATTGGGTCATTTGTACTGGAAACGATATCAGTAAAACAACGTAGGCAATCATTGCCGGGTTAAACGGGTTAAATCCCAAGCCGCCATAAAGCTGTTTGGCAACAACAATGGCAAAGAAACACCCGACAAAAATCATCCACCAAGGACTGTAGGGTGGTAAGGCTAAACCTAAAAGAACCGCGGTAACCAAGGCGCTAAAGTCTTTTAAATAAAAACCGATAGGGCGTTTTCGCAAATATAACACTGCGGCTTCAAAGCCTAGGCAAAATCCAATGGTTAACGTCAAATTGATAATGACGCCAACGCCAAAGAAATACACCATGGCCAGCGCGCCGGGAATTGTTGCCAAAACCACGGTTAGCATTACACGCTGTGTGCTGTTGGTCGCGTGAGCGTGTGGAGATGATTGACTGATGAAGCTCATCGAAAATATAACAACCTTTTTAATGAATCTCGTAGAGATTGAGTAACTGCTGGCGGTCTGCCTGCGTGCAGACCGTTTCTCGAACCGCTAAAGCTTAAGGGTTTAGTTGCTCCAACTCCTGTTGAGTGGAGGCAAGTTTGGCTTTGAGCTTTTCAACACCTAATGCTAATGCTTCAACTGTGTCGGCGTTCTCGGCTTGTGCGGCGGCAAGTTTTTGCTCGGCCTTGGCAATTCGTCCCGTTAAACTTTCGATTTGATTCTCCAGTTTTTCTTTGGGCGACATGCTGGCCATGGCTTCTGCTTTTGCTTTGGCGCGTTCAATGGCCGCCGCCGCTGGATCATCGGGAGCCGCCGCAGGTTTTTCAGTACTGCTGAGAGACTCCGCCTGTAAACCTTGCAGTTCAGTGCGTGCTTGTTCGAGTTTTTCTGTGAGTTTATTAACACCAATTAACAGCGCAGATGCATTATCGGCACCTTCACTGAGGGCTTGCTGATGTTTCTCTTGGGCTTTGCTTAAGCGGTTTTCAAGCGATTCAACATTCGACTGTGCTTTTTCAAGCGGTGACATGGCGTTTTTCGCTTGGGCCTTGGCTATGGCTCTTGCTACCGGATCATCGCTATTCGTATCAACCGTTGACGCGGTTGGTGTGTGCTGGGTTTCGCTTAATTTTGCTTGTGCTTCTTGTACCTTCAGTTCGGCCTGTTTTACGCGAGCCGCCATTTGATCTACTCGATCACTGCCTTCGGCAACGGCTTCGGCATGTTTTGCCTGCGCTGACTCTAAGCGCGTTTGCGCAGACGCAAGTGCTCGCTCAAGGCGTGCTCGTGTATCTTCTGCTGATTCGGCTGTAGCAGGGGCAGCAGCAGCTGGTGGTGCTTTCGCTTTTTGCTCCGCCATTTTCTGTTGCGCTTCTTGAGCCGCTTTTTGTCGAGCAATACGCTTGGCTTCTTTTTCGGCCTCGGCCTTGGCGATACGTTCTTGTTTGAACTCAAAGCGACGACGTGATCGATCTGATTTAGCCTTTTCTTCGCGTTCAGTTCGAATTGCGCCTTTCGAAGCGCGGTAGTACTGCACCAAGGGAATATGGCTTGGGCAAACAAACGAGCAAGCACCGCACTCAATACAATCAAACAAATTGTGCGCCTGAAGCTTTTCGTGATCTTCCGAGCGAGCGTACCAATACAATTGTTGCGGTAATAAACCGGCTGGACAGGCTTCTGCACAAAGTCCACAACGAATGCAGGGTTGCGCCGGTGCTACCGGAGGCATTTCTGCGTAACTTGGCGCGATAATGCAGTTGCTGGTTTTTACAATCGGAATTTCAGCGGTTTCTAGGGTAAATCCCATCATCGGGCCGCCCATAATCAACTGCGATGCTTGGCGCTCTTTAAAGCCAAACTCACTAAGAGCGTCGGCGACAGGTGTCCCGATACGTACAATAACATTGCCTTGTTTTTGTAAGGCGCCGCCAACAACCGTTGTAATGCGTTCGATCAACGGCTCGCCGTATTTCACCGCACGATATGCCGCGTAAACGGTACCTACGTTTTGCACCACGGCACCAACATCAGAAGGTAATTTACCGCTGGGTACTTCTTTGCCTGTTAAGCGTTGGATTAATTGTTTCTCGCCACCGGATGGGTATTTTCCGGGAAAGGCAACTACTTGCACGTTAGTGCCTTTAGCAGCTTCTTTAAGCGCGGTGAACGCTTTGGGTTTATTGTCTTCCATGCCGATAACAACATCGGCGGGATTACCCAATAAATGCGCAAGCAGTTTTACCCCTTCAATAATTTCTTGGGGATAAGTCTGCATCAAAATATCGTCGGCGGTGATGTAAGGCTCGCACTCGGTGCCGTTGATAATAAGGTGTTCAATCTTACCGCGACCGCCAAGCTTCACCGAGGTTGGAAACCCGGCGCCACCCATACCGACAATACCAGCACTCTGGATTTTCGCGATTACCTGCTCTTTGGGCAGCTCGAAATAATTCTCACAAGGCTCGTAGGTTACAGACTCGTCAAGATTGTCTGAACGAATGACAATGCTCATAGCTGGTAAGCCAGACGGGTGCGGCACCGGTAATTCTTCAATGGCGGTAACCGTACCACTGATGCTGGAATGAATGTTGGCGCTGATAAAGCCTTTAGCGCTGGCCACTAGTTGGCCTTTTAATACTCGCTCACCAATCGCCACCAAAGGTTTTGCCGGTGCACCTATGTGCTGGTTTAACGGCAAAATAATTTTCGCGGGCGCGGGCAGAGCACTTAATGGCAGATTAAGTGACTGGCTTTTGTTTTCGGGCGGATGAACGCCGCCCGGAATCGGGAACAACTTGCGTTCGCTTTGGCTGCTAGTAGCAATAATCTGATGAGTCACGGCGTGTGCAGTCACCTAAAAATATCCTTGGGCAAAAAACGTTATGCGGCTTGATGAGCGGGTTGCTTGTCGGTAGCAATAATGTTGCTGTTACTGGCTGGCTTTTCCCAAGTCCAGTTCTGCACCGTGGTTGGGATTGGGATCATGTCAATACAATCCACCGGGCATGGCTCTACGCATAGATCGCAACCGGTACACTCGTCAGAGATAACGGTGTGCATTTGTTTTGCTGCGCCCAAAATGGCGTCCATTGGGCACGCTTGAATGCATTTTGTACAACCGATGCACTCGTCTTCACGAATGTACGCAACGCGCGTAACCTCGGCTGACTCAGCGCCACCGGTATCAAGTTCTGGTGCATCAACACCCATTAGCTGAGCGATGGCCTCTACGGTAGCTTGGCCACCGGGAGGGCACTTGTTGATTTCATCGCCTTGAGCAATTTGTTCTGCGTAAGGTCGGCAGCCTGGGTATCCGCATTGACCACATTGTGTTTGTGGCAGTAAGGCGTCGAGCTGGTCAACAATAGGATCGCCTTCAACTTTGAAGCGCACCGAGGCAAACCCTAAAAGGGCGCCAAACACCAAAGCGAGAAAACCCAAAGCAACAAGCGCAGTAACAACCGCGTTTTCAGTGATTAATTCCAACACGAGTACTCCTTAGACTAATCCTGCAAAACCCAAAAATGCTAAAGACATTAAGCCTGCGGTGATCATACCGATGGCAGCGCCTTTAAATGGGGTAGGTACGTCGGCAACAGCCAAACGCTCTCGCATCGCTGAAAATAGGATCAACACCAGTGAAAAACCTACCGCTGCGCCAAATCCATACAGGCTGGACTCGAAGAAGTTAAGGTTTTTGTTGGTGTTTTGTAGCGCAACACCTAATACCGCACAGTTAGTGGTAATAAGTGGTAAGAAAACGCCAAGTACGCGATACAACAGCGGACTGGTTTTTTCGATGAACATCTTCGCGAACTGCACAACAACCGCGATAACCATAATAAACGTAATGGTTCGCAAGTATTCTAGACCGAGTGGCTCAAGCAGAAATGTATACACCAAATAACTGCAAATAGATGCCAATGTCAGTACAAAGGTTGTAGCGCCAGCCATGCCGATCGCCGTCTCTAATTTATTTGAGACGCCCATGAACGGGCATAAGCCTAAAAATTGCACAAGTACGTAGTTGTTGACCAGTACGGTGCCTAATAATATTGCTGCGAATTCAGCCATATGAATGCGTGTATATCTCGTTGAAATCTAACTGTTTAGGGCGCAAGTGCGAGAGACTTTGCTTGGGCGCGGATTGTAGCAGTAAAGAACAAAGACATCTAAACAGAAGTGCTTGTATTCATTATCTATAAAACGAATTAAAAGAAATTCATTAACTTTTAAACTCGATGGAATTTGCAGGTTTTATTCAGTACATATTTTGAACTAAGTTGCCTGCCAATGAAAACCAAACGACCAAGATCGGTTGCGATTGTGAATGGTTTTGTGGAAGCGAATTTTGATTGAGGTTGGTTATGCTGAAAATGTGCGGCATTAGTCTTGATCGCAACAGTCTTAATGTTCTGTTTGAATCCTTTAGCGCTGATAACGAAGATGATGCCGGATAATAAGGCCTAGCTGAGAAATGGATGGCATTCTATAGGTTTGAATAAGTGCAAGGCCTCTGATTCACTCGTTCATGAATGAATCCAAAATGGGGTGAATCAGAGCCTTCTGGGTTTAGCGCAGCTGAACGACGGTTAAGTTACTGCCTTTTTGAGTAAATTCGACCTGTTTAAGGGCAGACATTCCAAGTAAGACTTCTTTACCGTCCATGGCAGGATTGACGATGGCGTCAATATTGGTGAGTTTGATGGGACCGAATTCAATTTGGTCTAGCTCGGTTAAATAACCGGTAGCGATGCCGTTGGCGGTTTCCATTCGGGTTTCTCCCAAATTTTCCACATCTAAAACACTGGCCAGTTCGTCAGAGATCACCACATGGGTGGCGCCCGTATCTAACAAAAACCTTACGGGTACTTGGTCTATTTTCCCAGAAGTAGAGTACTGGCCACTGAAGCCATTAATGGTAATGCTATTTTCAGAGCGATTACTCGCATAAAGCAAAATGAATATAACGGCCAATATGGCAAGCCAAAGACCCCACATCATAAATTTGCCAAAACGTTGAGTTGCATCTTCTATCGGTTGATTCATTGGTTTGTCTTAGTAGGCTTGTGATCGATTTGTCTGAAAATTAATCGGTACTGATTTTGAAAATATAAGTGAGATCATTGTCGCATATTCGAGTAACCAATCTGATTAAAAAGTAGTAAAAACGATTTTTAGGGTGGTTGTCTCGATTCAATCGTTTTGTCTATAACTCTCAAACGTGCCCGCAGTTGTTAAAAAGTCTCAAAGATAGATTTTAAATATTTAATTTTCAGTCTGACGGGAGAGAATTTGCGAACTCAATTTTTTTCATTAACTTTTTGCTGATTTTGTTTCATACGATTGTGATCTTTTCTCTTTAATTTTTGTGAATACGATGTTTCTAGTGACGAAAATGTGAACTCTATTGGATTGCAAGTTAAGTAGTAAAAATTGCTTTGATTTTGAGCTGTTAGATGTCAGGGTTATCTTTTTGTTGGGTTTCGATTAATCTTGTCATAAGTCCAAATGTATTTAATATTTATGCGCATTTTGTAAGAAAATTTTATATACCTGATAGTTTGAATTAACAATATTTTCGAGCGATTTGAACATAAGTTATTGGCTTTCATTATTACCGTAACTGAGCGTATTTAGCGGTAAATACTGATCGTGTAATAAGCACATGCTGTTTAAATTTTAATGTGTGAAACCTTTCTCGAAGTAAAACATTAGTATTACCAGTCAAGACAAATTAGAGGTATAACTGTAAGGGAAGGCAGTTTAGGTCTGTATCGGGATATACGGTCATTTCGATTTATAACTCTCATCATTGAGCGTCATCAAACAGCTTTATACATTCGAATTTTCATACCTTTATTGCTAAAAATTGTGACGGTGTTTTGAATTGTGGGTGGAACAAAAATTCTTAGAATTGTTCTTAGCTCAGTCTTTTTGAATCTGCATACTTAATTTATCGTTTTATCTTAGTGAATAATCATGGATCGGTTTACGTGCAATGGTGTTGCGAATTACTGCAAGTTATACGTATTCATTAACTGCTTAATGGTAAACGGATAGGGTTTATGTTGAACAAATCTCAAGGTAATGTCGTAGAGCTTAGGCCCTCCACTAATATGTCCAACAAACCACAAAATAAAATGGTTCGTTTGCCGGCTGCCGTTCACCTGTTAAAAGAGAAAACGACCTACTTTCTTCAGTCTTCTATGTTGAGTTTGTTCGACAACGTTGACGACACTCTTTTTGAACTTGCCGACAAGTCTGATAACAACCAAGATCAGAACTTATACTTCGAATCCATGCGTCAAATGCGTTTGCGTCGCCGCGACATGGAAGGCGAGTTTATTCAACGTATTCATGCGTCTTTCGACCAACTTGCCGATCCTGAAGCAGAAAATCGAGAAAACAGCTGGGAAAAATCTCTTGATATCGACAATTTGTCGCTGGTTAATAACGACCAGTTGGAGCAAAACGTCGCTATCGAAGCAATGATCAATAAAGCTGTAGAAAAGTCAGCTACTGCGTTACAGCATCTAACCTTACGTTTAAACAGTCTTGTGCCAATACAAGTGACTCAACGCACCAACCCAATGGGCCCTAACGAGGTTTGTAATGCGTTCGTTGCCGTTGCGGAAGGTTTAGAAGCCAATATCAAAATTAAGCTAGTATTGCTTAAGTTGTTTGATCGCCATCTTGTGGCTGAGTTGCCTGGTTTTTATGCGCTAATTAATGATGTATTGGTGCAACGTAACGTTCTACCCGAGTTAGGCGAAGGTTCTTCTCGTCCTAAGCAACCAAATTCTCCTCGCGGTTATCAAAAACAAGTTGTTAGCGATCAATCGCAAGACGCTGTGGCGTCTGAAGACGTGCTACAAACGTTCCGTAATCTCATGTCGAGTGTTCAAGGTGAGTCTTCTTTACCTAGCACCGATGACGGCGTAGTCGTTCCTCAAAATACTTTGATTCATTTGCTGTCTCAGCTGCAAATTCGCCAGCCAACCAATGCAAGCCGAGCTGTTGAGGTTAATAATCTACAGCGAATTATCTCGGCAAATAACCAAGGCGCAATCGGCCAGATTGATCGTGATGTTATCAATCTCATCAATATGCTGTTCGAGTTTATTGTTGATGACCGCAACCTTGCTGCCGAAATGAAAGCGTTGTTGAGTCGATTACAGATTCCAATGCTTAAGATTGCCATTGCTGATAAGTCATTCTTTGATCGTGGTGGTCATCCTGCTAAACGTCTTCTTAACGAGATGGCAACAGCAGCACTTGGCTGGGTACCTAACGCAAAAGGTCGCGATAATCTATTATCCAAAGTTCAAGAAACTGTTAATAAAATCTGCGATGACCCAAATGTTGGCGCCGATGTTTTTGAGCAAATGCTCACGGATTTTTTATCGTTTGTAGAAAAAGAGAAAAAACAAGCCGCAATTCTTGAAAAACGCACCCTTGATGCAGAAGCTGGCAAAGCTAAGGCAGAGGCTGCGCGTAAATTGGTTGAAAAAACCATCGGCAGATTGAGCAACATTGATCAGCTCTCTGAAGCAATGGGAACCTTGGTTCATGAAGCGTGGGCCAATGTGATGTTTTTAATTGCGTTAAAAGATGGCACCGACAGTCCACAGTGGGTTTCTGCGCAAAGTACCGTTCGTAATTTGGTTTGGAGCCTAACGGCTACTATTACCTCAGAAAATAAAGTTAAGCTGGTTAAATTATTGCCCGAGCTGCTAAAACGTCTTCGTGTTGGTCTTGAGAGCATCAGTTACAACGCCTATGACATGGGTAAACTATTCAAGCAACTTGAAGTTGAGCATTTGGCGCAATTGAAAGGTTTGCCTAAACCCGTTGAGCCTAAGGTTATTAAGTCTGAAGAAGCTGCCAAACCGGTACACAGTTCTGAGTCTACATTGGCTAAATTAGCAAAAGCTCGACAAGAAGTTCGTCGTCCTGTTGCTGAAAATGCTTTGCATCACAGTCCAGTTGGCCCAGGTAGTGTGAATACTCCGGTAGTTTCTAAACCCGAACCACAGCCTGTTGTTGAAGTCGCGAAAGTTGAAGAGCAACCAGTGGCTGCGCCAACGCCCCGTGGCCCAGAACCTCAGTTTTTGGATCAGGTAGATGGTTTATCGCAAGGTAGTTGGTTTGAACTTAAAGAAGGTTCAGCACCTATTCGTTGTCGATTGGCTGCCATTCTTCGCCCAATGGGTAAGTATATTTTCGTTAACCGCAGTGGTATGAAGGTCGCCGAAAAAGATCGTCCAGAACTTGCGCTATGTTTGCAAAGTGGGTCGATTCGTATGCTCGACAACAGCATGTTGTTCGATCGTGCACTTGAGTCTGTGATCAGCAATCTACGTCAAAGCAAAGGTTTGAGCTAATTTAGCTCAAACCTTATTCAATTTATCTCCGCTCTATCCAGCACATCGCGTTAAATTTCTAACCTTTCACTAAAAACCCAACTGCATCTTCCTCATCTAGTGTTTCCGTCGATGATTTGGTTTGTCATAAGCTGAGCTAATTGCAAACTCCACAAATTTTCCATGACCGGGTTAGAATAGACCCAGTTGAGAATTTGATGGTGCGTCTATGATTGATCAAAACGGTTGGTTACTACCTTGCGAAGAGTTTGAATTCCGCAAGGTTCTATCACCCAATTACAACCAGCGTCCTTCAAACGAAGATATAAGCTTGCTGGTTATTCACAACATCAGTTTACCTGCGGGTAGATTTGGAACTCCGTTTGTGGAGGATCTATTTTTAAATCGGCTAGAAAAGTCCGCAGATCCAAGTTTTGAAGAAATACACACCTTAAAAGTATCCAGTCATTTGTTTATTCGTCGCGATGGTGAGGTGATTCAATTCGTCTCTTTCTGTAATCGTGCTTGGCATGCTGGAGTTTCGAGCCATTTGGGGCGTGAAAACTGTAACGATTTTTCCATTGGGATTGAGCTTGAGGGTACCGACACTGAGGCGTATACCAGTATTCAGTATCAGGTGTTATCTATAATTACAAAAAAAATTATTTCGGCTTATCCGCAAATTAACGCCGACAATATAGTTGGTCATGAGCATATCGCTGCGGGAAGAAAAACCGATCCGGGCGCATCGTTTGATTGGCCACGTTTTAAAAATAGTGTGTTTTGAAAGTAGTATGTTTTGAGAGTTTTTACCCGTTAATGCAGTTGATGCGTAATATCGCCATACAGAGGCTGGAATGACTTTAATTGTTTTATTGATCGCGTTGGGTATTTTACAGTTTGTCGATATTGGAAAATATATCCACAAAGACGACTGGTTTCATCGTTGGATAGACGCCGTGAAGAGAAAAAATACGGTAAAACCCAATGATCTGACCGCTCTTGCGTTATCGATTTTTATTCCGTCTCTTTTATTGTTAATTGTGGTGATTGTTTTCAAGAAATTATCCATATTACTGTTGATAGCGCTGTCAGTATTAGTCTTAGTATACAGTTTTGGTCGTGGTGAATTTAACAGCGTCGCCAAAAAATACTTAGTAGCTTGGCGCTCTAATGATTGGTCGTTAGCATGCACCTATGCCAAGCGTTTAGATATTAACTGTGGCGAAGTTGAAGCCAATGATTGGTCGGAGATGAATCACCGGGTGACCAGCGTTTTGGCGTATCGAGGTTTCGAGCGATTGTTTTGCGTCATTTTTTGGTTTCTCTGGACCGGTATTGTCGGCGCATTTATTTATCGTTTAATGACATTGTATCGTGATTACTGCGACGATACCGAAGAATACGAAACACTGAAAAAAGCAATTTGGTTTGTTGAGTGGATTCCGGTTCGCGTATTCGGAATTACACTGGCCCTAACCGGCAACTTCTCCAGTTGCTTTGCTCGGTGGAAGCATCATTTTTGGTGCGGCGACCGAAGCTCGATCTGGATGATTACTTATTACATAGAAAGTGCGCTTAATATCACACGTGTTGATATCGACAATCCCCGCTGCGGCGAGGTTGAATTGCAAGAGCTTTCTCAGTTGTACACTCGCACGCTGATTTTTTGGGTGTGTTTTATTGCTGTAGTGACTATTTTTATCTAAGTTATTTTATCTAAATTGTTCGAATATAAAATTCTGATTAAATTATGGATGTGTTAATCAGAGTTTCCAATATTAATTAAGAAAAGTTGGACATTGTCATGCCTTCATTTGATGTGGTTTCAGAGGTCGATAAACAAGATTTAACCAATACGGTTGACCAATGTAATCGTTTAATTAAAAACCGATTTGATTTCAAAGGCGTTGATGCAGATTTCGAACGCAGTGAATACGTGGTTACCTTGCGTGCCGACGCTGAATTTCAAATTACACAAATGCTCGATATTTTAAAATCAACCTTACACAAAAACGGAATTGATATTCGTTGTTTGGAAGAGGGCGATTTAAATATGTTGGGCAAACAAGTTAAGCAGCCTATTACCATTCGCACGGGCTTAGATTCGGATTTGGCCCGTAAAATCGTCAAAATGGTAAAAGACGAAAAAATGAAAGTTCAGGTACAAATTCAAGGTGATCAGGTACGTGTGACGGGCAAAAAACGTGATGATCTGCAACAAGTAATTACGTTGTTAAAAGCTTCAAGCATTGATATGCCGCTACAGTTTAATAATTTTCGCGATTGAACATATCAACATAAAGGGTTTTGGGGGATCTTCGTGAGCTTAGCGTTTCCCCTGAAAATATACGTATCTCCTGAAGACAAGCGTACTCCACCGGTTTCTGTGCCTGATTGCATCGGAGGACAGAAATTGAAAATAGGATTTCCAATTTCATCACAATTTCAATCATTTACAGCTCTTGAAATTGGCGACACATCCTTGTGTCGTTGGAAACTCTGAATTAATCAGAATTTCTTTAATAATAAATTTGCTGTAAGCAAGGATACCGTCAATTGGATTGGTTCACTGCGGGTAATTCAGTAACGGAGTTGATCGCTCTTGCACTTATTTTGTTGGCTGGTTTTACTTCGTTTGTAACCGCATCTATGGGTGTCGGTGGCGGAGTGTTGCTTCTTGCGGTAATGACCACGTTAGTACCGGTTGCCGCACTGATTCCTATTCACGGGTTAGTGCAGTTGGGCTCTAATGCCAATCGTGCGTTTCTAACGCGTAAGCACATCGATCGCTCGTTGTTGTTGTGGTTTACTACGGGAGCCATTGTCGGCTCTGTGGTTGGCTCCTTTATGGTTATTCAACTTCCGGTTGTGGTCATCGAATTCACCGTTGGCGGTTTTATTTTGTTTTTGGTTTGGGGCGGTAAACCCAAAGCTCGCGAGTCAACACCGATTGCGCGTTTTCTGGTGGGTGTTTTTACGACATTTTTAAGCTTGTTTGTGGGTGCGACAGGGCCTTTGGTGGCGGGTTTTATTCAGCGTGCAGGCAGCCCAAAATTGGTGATGACAGCAACATTTGCCTCCTGCATGACCTTGCAAAATATACTTAAGGCGACGGTATTTTCAGTAGCTGGATTTGCGTTTTTTCAGTGGTTACCGTTGATTCTATTGATGATTGCATCTGGATTTGCCGGAACTTGGTTGGGTTTGAAAATGTTGGATAAAATCCCAGAAGCACGTTTTCAGATCATTTTTCGAATTCTTATAACGGCCTTAGCGTTACGTTTAATTGTTCAGGCCGTTATATCCCTGGATATGTTTTAATCTTTTATGACAGGCTGAGGTTTCTCTAGCAACCTGTCGTAGTCACTGTAATTTTAGCTTTCGCGCCATTTGAATAAACTGGTTGAAATGGTCATGAAAACAATAGTCATAATGCCAAGTATGAGCAAATGATCACTCACATCCACTAAGCTTGCACCGTCTAACATAATTGCTCGCGCTGCTTGCACCATGTGAGTTAATGGCAGTAATTCGCTAAATCCAGACATCCATTCCGGTGCGCCATCCAGAGAAAACCAAATTTCTGAAAGCAGCATCATGGGAAACGCAAACATATTTAATATACCGTTTGCTAATTCCTCGCTCGCCAAACGGCTGGCAACAATTAGGCCCAGTGACAACAGCGATAACATGCCAGTAACACCGACAATAAATAAATCAAAATAACTGCCGAGCATGACAAAATTAAGTACAAAATCCGCAACCACAAACACTAATGTGCTGACTAAAATCATAATGATTAAGCGTGATAAAACTTGTGCGGTTAAAAATTCGATAGGGCGAATTGGTGATGCTTGCAGTCTTTTTAAGACACCATTTTTGCGATAGCGAACAATTACATAACCAATACCAAACAAGCTACTGAACATTAGGTTCATGCTAATAATGCCGGGAATAGCCCAATCTACGTAACGAATTTTATCACCGATAATTTCGTCTTTTTGCCAAGTAGTTATGCCTTGATTGGCAAGTAGCTCTTCAACCACCGTCGATTTTTGAGAATTTGGATTTGCCCAAAATTCCTGCTTAGCGTTATCTAACAACAGGTCAATTTGATGGTAGCGTACTTTTTGTAATGCCTTGTCTTGATCGTTGTAATAAACCAGCTGAATGCTGGGTTGTTGCAACAATTCCCAAGCGGGTGTTTGGTCTCCCAATATACCAACTTTAAATAAAGGCTGATCGCCGCGAGAGAACGCTAAGGCTACCACAGCAATGATCAGCGGTGGCATAACGAACGACCATATTAGTGAAGCTCGATCGCGGTAATATTCTTTATTGCGAGCCAAAAACAGACTCAGGATTCTTTTCATTTTTCTACTCGATGTTAGCGCTGCTCAAAGGGTTCACGAATTTAAGGAAATTATTCGCGTAAACTGTGGCCGGTAATTTTCAAAAATAAATCGTCGAGTGTGGGGTTGCGAATTTGCAGAGACGATAGGTTAGCGCCGCAATTAATTAATTCTTGCAGTGATTGTTCAAGGTGTTTACTGACAAGAATAATTTCGTCAGATTTAGTTTCTACCTGCTCAAACTTTTCGAGATGTTCCGGGCTAAGATCGCCGTCGCGAAGACAAATGTAAGAAATACCAAAATGTTCTTTAAGCAAATTTTTAGGTGATCCTTGCGCGATAATTTTGCCTTTATCGACGATGACTAATTCGTCACATAACGACTGAGCTTCATCCATATAGTGAGTTGTGAGCACAATGGTTTTGCCAGATTTTTTTATATCATTAATAAGATGCCAAAAGTTTCTGCGTGACTGTGGATCTAAACCAGTGGTCGGTTCATCCAAAAAAATAATTTCTGGGTTATTGATCAGAGCAATTGCCAGTAATACCCGTTGGCGCTGACCGCCAGAAAGCTTGGCCGCCGGTTGATGTAAAAACTCCGATAAATAACACCGCTCTACCAGCGTGTTAATGTCTTGAGGATTTTTATAAAAGCCCGCAAACAGCTCAAGTACTTCAATGACAGTCAGAAAATCCATCAAGGCAGTAGATTGAAATTGAATTCCAGCCTCGTCTTTAAATGCCGGATTTTGGCTGATTCCTTTGTATAAAATCTCGCCGCTGGTAGGTTCGGTAATGCCTTCAATCATTTCTATGGTTGTGGTTTTACCTGCGCCGTTAGGGCCGAGTAAACCAAAACAGGTGCCTTGTTTAATGGCAAAAGATACACCATTCACCGCCGAGACCTTTTTAAAGCGTTTGTGCAGGTCTTTAATTTCCAGAATAGTCGTCATAAGCGTTCAAAATTATCTTACGAATTAGTTATGTTTGGATGCAGGTTAGTCGCGATTTGTTGCAATAACGCGTGTTAAGTCTTTTCTTATCAGCATCAATAAAATCAAAGAAGGAATTACCATGAGAGTAGTCACAATAAAAAATACCGACCAACTGCCCAGCAGATCGACCATGTAACCGCTGGCACCCGCTAGGCTGATTCTGCCGAAGTTGCCAATAGACGCAAATAAAGCATATTGCGTTGCGCTAAAACTCTTGTTGGTAATAGCCGATAAAAATGCCACTAAAGCAACTGACGAAAACGCCGCAGTGAAGTTATCGACAACTAATGTAACCATGAGCAACCAAGGTTTAGGTCCGGTCTCGGCAATAATAGAATAGAGTAGATTGCTCGATGCCATGGCAATGCCGCCAATCAATAATCCACGTATCACACCGAAACGGCTGTTAAAAACACTGCCGACTAGGGTAAAAGTAACGGTCAACAACCAGCCGAAGGCTTTGGTGATGTTGGCGATTTGTTCGTTAGAAAAGCCAATTTCCTTGTAGAACACAATCGACATTCTTCCTAAAAAGGCTTCGCCGAGCTTAAATAAGAAGACAAACAATAACAGTGCAAGGGCGACTCTTACGCCGTTATGCTGAAAAAAATTCTTAAACGGTGTTGTGAAGGTATCGTGAAGCCAAGACTCAATATTGGTTTCTGGCGATACTGTAAAAGCTCGTTGCCTCGATGACTCGCGAGATTTCTCTTGTACAAAAAAAGTCGCAATTATTAACACACAAAGCACGGCGGCCATTACTAAATAGACCTGATTCCAACCAAGCGCATCAGCATTTTTAAATGCTAAGTATCCGGGGCCTGAATAACCCGTCCACCAGCCTATGATCGACATGGCTGCGGCTGCCGGAAATTTATCGGTTTCATCGCTGTTAAATTGATCAATCCGAAACGCGTCTATGGCGATATCTTGCGTTGCAGAGCAACAAGCTATGGCAAAAGCTAGTACTGCGAATAAAAATAAATTTTGCGTTGGTTGCAATTGAGCAAGGCCCAATAAAATAAATAATGTGATTAGCTGTGTAGTGATTACCCAGCTTTTACGGGAACCAAATCGAGATAGGCCAGGTATTTTTAAGCGATCGATTAACGGTGCCCACAAAAAATTTAACGCATAAACAAAGGTGACTGTTCCTAAAAGGCCAATTTCTCCCCGACTGATGCCACTGTCTTTTAACCAGCCGCTGAGGTTGCTACCAATAAGTGCTGAGGGAAAACCGCTGCAAATACCCATGATAAATATCCACAACATGCGTTTGTCGAGATACAGTTGCAGAGATTCTTTAAAAGAGTGGGGCATGGGTGAGAACCGAATGAGGTGAGCACTTGGATGTGTGTGCCTGATTAATATTCGATTCGATTATACCTACTTGGGCTGGGACTTGTGGTTTTTAGGGTCGCCACAGATAGGTTTTTAAGTTAATTTTGTTATTTTCGAACAAAATTTGTTCTTTTTCGAGCAGTGAGCGTTGTATTTCACCATGTTCGCCGGGTTGTGAAATGCGACCTTGGCTATTTATTACTCGATGCCAAGGTAACTTTGTATCGCTGGGAAGATTCTTTAGCACCATTCCGGCCCAACGGGCAGCGCCGGGGCGACCGGCTAAACCAGCAAGATGGCCGTAGGTGACCACCTTGCCTTTGGGCACTCGATTCAATACAGCATAAAGCGCGAGCGTTTCGGGCGACATTATTTAAATTTGTAAACCAAGTTGACCGACGTGATGGTGTCTTGGCTTTCGTCACCAGCGGCAGGCTCGCTGTTGTAACGGACTTCATAGCCAAGCTTTAGAGCTAAAGAAGAATTAATAGCTACATTCAATCCTAATTTATTTTGAACGAATGTATTGTCATCACCGGATTCTACTCGAGTAACGTTACTGAGTGATGTGGTCTCGGTCAATTGCTGGTTATAGGACGAGGTTACAAGGAAGGTTGCTCCACTTTGGTCCTCTCCGGATTCTTCCAATTCAGTTTGTCGATAACCCAAACCCGCGGAAACGTCCCACTGCAATTCTTCTGATAAAAAGATTTTGTAACCCGCACCTGCACCGACCGAATTGATTTCTTCAAAGGAATCGAACTTATCATTGAAATAACGTAGATCGCCGAATAAGAAGGTTCTTTCATTCAGTAAGTACTTGCTGTCCCACGCAGCGGTGTAGGATTCCGCACTTTTTTCGTTTTCACTTTCTGCAGAGGTAGCGTCCAAATTTCCGCTATGTTCCCAGCGTTTACCTTTATTAGTAATTTCTAGTGCACTGTTTAACGTTTTCGACTGCGAATTTCCATCTACTAAAATGAGACCCGCTTCGCCGACGCCACCCCATTCGCCCGCAAAAGATGCATTGGCAAAGGTCAGAATGGCGGCAGTGAGTAAATGTTTTCGCATAGAAAATAGCTCCTTGGTTGTGTTAATTCTGTAACTATAAAAATCTCTTATTAACTTCTCCGTGAGCTAATAAAAGGGCAAAATTGACGATGCGATTGCCAATTTCTTCACAATTTCAACCGCATACCGTTCTTTAACTTGGTGGTACATCTTTTCTATTGTCACTGAGCTTTTATCACTGGAAACGCTAGGTTGATCTGAGTTTCCTATACAATAATAAATTCCTCAATTGCCTGTTTGATTTCAACCGCCTGTTTGAATAGTCAAAATGCAATGAGTTTAAAAATAGGTCGAGCATTCTATAGTGAAATGCGAAAAATACCGAATCTAATCTTGTCGCAATTTTTGCATTATCAAATAACACGCTTTCAAGCGATAAATGCTGTGTTTTTATTTCACTTAAATTTCTTGTGTTTATTGGAGGCGGTGCTGTTTATTTTAATATCGATAGAAGCCTCTGATTAACTTTTCCATGATTTAATCAGAGGGCAGAAATCGACAATGAGATTCCCAATTTCTTCATAATTTCAATCACTTACTGCTCTTGAAGTTGGTGACATATCTTTGTGTCGCTGGACTTTTATCAATGGAAACTCTAGGTTAATCAGAGTTTGCTATAAATAACGGATATTTTAAATTCGAAAATTGTCTGTCAATGTTATCTCGGGAATAATTCAAAGGTAGACTAATTTGAGTATTCTATAAGTACATTAGTCATTAACTCTCAATTAGTCATTAACTCTCAATTAGTCATTAACTCTCAATTAGTCATTAACTCTCAAAAGACGCTAGAAATATCGGTAAATTCATCAGAAAAATGTGTGCTAACCGTTTGCTGTGGGAATTTTAGCAAATCGCGAATACTAGCAACTTAAGCTGAATCTATGATTAATCAAATATATGATTGCCATAAAAGCACATTGATAGCGGAAGAAATAATAATCACACAAATAAAATGTTAGAACGTAAAATTCCTGTCAATTATTTATTTTCATCATAGAAGTCACACTAGATTCGTTAGAGTTTTCTCTATTTAATCCATTCGCTCTGAAATTTATTACCACCGTATTCGATGTTTGATTCATTCAATCACTTTCAAAATAAACGTTGGTAAATAGGCATTTAGCGATCAGCTGGTGCGTTCAAATTGGTGTGAAATAACTCCACTATTCTATATCGCTCGAATAGTCACCGGTGTCGATAAATTCCTTAAATCATGCCGAAATTCAAAGGCTCATTTTAATCTGAATCTGAATGTATCGTTAATCCGTTATAGTAGTGAGGGTCGAACGGTATTTACGGAGTTGTCACTTGTCATTATTCCATATTCACCGAGCAGCTTTTCGTAAGATCCGTGCAATACAAGAACTGTTTCGCGTTGCCATTGAATACCCAGCCGATGCCCTCATATATTGAGACTGCCACAAGCGATGCTAAATATATTTCGACGGAATTGAATTTGCGATCAATAGCAGGGTTCGCAGCCTCTGATCAGTTTTTTGTTTTAGATCGGTGGGTAAACGTTGAACGTGTAAATTCCGGTTTTTAAGTGATATCAACAACTTATGATGGTCGAAAAAGGCAATATATTTCTGCGCTGCTCGGTAGGTTGGAGTAATCAGAATGTGCTCCAGTAATGGTTTTAATCGATTTCACACACAATAATCTTGGGAGTAGCCAATGCCTTTATTATTAATTTTCATAGTTGGGGCATTCTTTACCGAATTATGGGTGTTAGTGCAGGTTGGAGGACAGATTGGGGCATTTACCACTGTCGTTGCCACTCTGGTGACCGCTGCATTGGGTATTGCCCTGGTTAAGCGTCAAGGTCTTCAAACCTTAGCGCGAGCCCAAGAGAAAATGACTCACGGTGATTCACCAGCCCAAGAAATGCTAGAGGGTGTTGCCTTGTTTGTGGCCGGTATATTCCTGTTGTTGCCGGGATTTGTCTCTGACTTTATTGGGCTTTTGTTGTTAATACCGCCATTTCGAGCGGCTTTTGCCAAACGATTTTTGAAAAACACCCAGGGTTACACCTTTATGAGTTCTCGTTTTAGATCGCAATACCGCGCCGGAAGCACCTACGACGGTGAGTTCACTTCTTCTACTTCTGAAAACGATACGGCCGAGAAAAAAAATCAAAAATTTTTGCCATGAAGGTGTTGAAATCGATTTTCAAAGCCCCATCTCCACAACCACTAAGATTGCAGGCCTTGAGACTTAAGTATTTAAGGCTCATGTAATTGCGAATTACATAACCGAAACACCAAGACTTTGGCAATCCGCAAGAGCGGGTTGCTATGAACACTTTCAGGAGACATCAAACATGAATATCCGTCCTTTACACGACCGTGTTGTGGTTCGCCGCAAGGAAGAAGAAAAAACTACTGCTTCTGGTATCGTTTTGCCAGGTTCGGCGACTGATAAGCCAAATCAAGGCGAAGTTTTGGCAGTGGGTAACGGTCGCATCTTGGACAACGGCGAAGTTCGTCCAGTTGACGTTAAAGTTGGCGACATCGTGGTATTTGGCAAGTACGCCGGTAGCGACACCATCGAAGTAGATGGCGAAGAGCTACTTATTTTGACTGAATCTGACATCAAAGCGGTTTTGGTTTAATCGCTTACAAACGACACGTTTGAATTTGAATAAGAATCTAGAAGGAAAGTAATAATGGCCGCTAAAGAAGTTAAATTTGGTGATGACGCTCGCGTAAAAATGCTTGCGGGTGTAAATATTCTTGCTGACGCAGTTAAAACCACCCTTGGCCCTAAAGGCCGTAACGTTGTACTGGAAAAATCTTTCGGTGCACCAACTGTAACCAAAGACGGTGTGTCTGTTGCTAAAGAAATCGAGCTTGCAGACAAGTTCGAAAACATGGGCGCACAAATGGTGAAAGAAGTTGCTTCTAAAGCTTCTGATGACGCCGGTGACGGTACCACTACTGCAACAGTATTGGCTCAAGCAATCGTTAACGAAGGCTTAAAATCTGTTGCTGCTGGTATGAATCCAATGGATCTTAAGCGCGGTATCGACAAAGCGGTTGCCGCTGCTGTTGAACACATCCGTTCAATCGCTCAACCTTGTGCAGATTCCAAGTCTATCGCTCAAGTAGGTACTATTTCTGCTAACAGCGATTCAAACATTGGTAACGTTATCGCAGAAGCGATGGAAAAAGTGGGTAAAGAAGGTGTTATCACCGTAGAAGAAGGTTCTGGTTTAGAGAACGAACTCGACGTAGTAGAAGGTATGCAGTTCGACCGCGGTTACCTTTCTCCTTACTTCATTACCAACCAAGAAAACATGACCGTTGAAACTGAAAGCCCATTATTGCTTTTAGTTGACAAAAAAGTATCAAACATTCGCGAACTTCTTCCAGTTCTAGAAGCCGTTGCAAAAGCGAACAAGCCACTTGTTATCATCGCTGAAGACGTAGAAGGCGAAGCCTTGGCAACGTTGGTTGTTAACAACATGCGCGGTATTGTTAAAGTCGCAGCGTGTAAAGCGCCTGGCTTTGGTGATCGTCGTAAAGCCATGTTGCAAGACATCGCAACCCTAACTGGCGCTACCGTGATTTCTGAAGAAGTGGGTCTAGACCTAGACAGTGCTACTCTTGAGCACCTAGGTACCGCTAAGCGCGTAACCATGAACAAAGAAACCACCGTAATCGTCGACGGTGCTGGTGATGCTGCAGAAATTCAAGCACGCGTTGCCCAAATTCGTGCTCAAATCGAAGAAACTTCTTCTGATTACGATCGTGAAAAACTTCAAGAACGTGTTGCTAAGTTAGCAGGCGGTGTAGCAGTAATTAAAGTTGGTGCTGCTACCGAAGTTGAAATGAAAGAGAAGAAAGCTCGCGTAGAAGACGCACTTCACGCTACTCGTGCAGCGGTTGAAGAAGGTGTTGTTCCTGGCGGCGGTACCGCGTTAATTCGTGCCGTTGCGGCAATTGCTGACCTTGAAGGCGACAACGAAGAACAAACCGCTGGTATTGCGATTGCTCGTCGTGCCATGGAAGCTCCACTTCGTCAAATCGTTGCTAACGCTGGTGAAGAAGCGTCTGTTGTTGCTAACAACGTACGTAATGGCGAAGGTAACTTCGGCTTCAACGCAGGCACTGGTCAATACGGCGATATGTTAGAAATGGGTATTCTTGACCCAGCAAAAGTAACTCGTACTGCACTTCAAGCAGCGGGTTCTATCGCTGGCTTGATGATCACCACCGAAGCCATGATTGCTGATGCTCCTAAAGCTGAAGGTGCTGACGCTGGTATGGGCGGCATGGGTGGTATGGGCGGAATGGGTGGCATGGGCGGCATGATGTAAGCCCCGGCTCCTAAAAAGCTTATTCTAGATAAAGGCTCGCTTAATGCGGGCCTTTATTGTTTCTACAGCATTGTTTTTTGCGACGTTGTTTTTACAACATTGTTTTTACGACATTGCTTCTACAGAGACCTTTGATTAACTCATCCCTGATTTAATCTGAGGGCAGAGGTTGGCAATACGATCCCCAATTTTTCACAATTTCAATCACTTACCGTTCTTGAGATTGGCGAAACATCGTAATAGCACTGGAAATTCTGAGTTAACAGAGTTTCCTACAGTGTGCATTTCTAAAAACTCGAAAGAGTTTGGTCTTAATCGATACGCTCACCTCGTTGTGATGACCATCATCACAAACCTATTCTTACCTATCTAAATTCTGTTAATTGCAGCGACAACCACAACTATGACGATTGTTTTGGCGCAGTAAAAATCGGTATTGCAGTGCTTATTTACCGATTCAGATGTGAACACAACGAAGATTTTTAAGTCAGACATCGTTACTATAGTCACCTCAGATTCACTCATCCATGAGTTAATCAGAGAGCAGAAATTGAAAATACGATATCCAATTTCTTCACAATTTCAATCACTTACCGTTCTTGAAATTGGCGATACATTCTTGTGTCGCGAGAAACTTTAGGTTAATCAGAGTTTCCTATATTGGCAAAATGTCGTTCGTTGATTGTCTGAAGGCTCGTGACGCAAATCTTTTGTAATAATCAACACAGGTTTGTTAAATCACAGTAAGATTGTATCCAAATAACCGGCGACAACAGTCTTTTTCATAACCACACAATGTTAGAAGAATTATGGTGCACTCAAGAAAGGAACCCACATTATCATCCTCCGACTTAACAACTACCTTGGACGATGAACCCCGAGCTTCCGCAACGCGCAAAGCTGTGCCGCCTGCGCCAGGTAGCGCCCCAAGACAACCGAGTTCTAATCAAACCGCAAGTCATGCCGCTACTCACCGAGCGCCACCAACGGTTGTAAAATCTAATTCACCGCTAGCAGGGTTTTCGTTATTTGTCGGCTTTTTAGGGCTAGGTTTAGCGGGCTTCGCATTTTGGATGCTAACCCAAGCGCAAGCGCAATTTGATGAACAAATGAAGGCAGCAGAATCCCGCATCACAGGCCTAGAGCAACGTCTAGAGCTTTCTGATGATGAATCCACCCAATCGGTTACTGCTTTGCAAGCGAACTTAAAGAAAGCGGTTGAAGATATTCGTGCTTCAGAATCTGAAATTCGTAAACTTTGGGATACCCGAAACGTCAACAAAGATGCCATCGCAGAGAATACTAAAGCAATTGCCGGCGCCAAATCTGCAAGTGCTCAAGCGTCTAAAAAATTAGAAGATCAACTCGCTCGCCAGCAAATTTCGCAAACCGAAAAGGTTGCTCTCATCGAGAAAGAATTGGCATCGTTAACGACTCAGCAAAATACTTTGGCTGCGAAACTACAAAATACAGCTGGCTTAGATGCACTTCGTAATCAAGTGAAAACGCTAGAAACTAAACTTGCTGCATTAGATCAGCTAAGTACGCGAGTGATTAGTAACGAAGAAGCCATCGATGCCATTGATGCCTACAGACTTAATATCAATAGACAGTTGTTGGAGCTTCAACAAAAAGTCTCTACGCCATAAGACAAATATTTTTGTGTATTAAAAATATAACTGACAATTGAGTCTGCTTCACCTTACTGAAAAAGCAGCGTGTTGGCCTACCCATTTACACGCTGCTTTTAGACCTACCGAAAACACCATTCAAAAAATCTAATCACAATCACACTTAAGGAACCTCTGATTAACTCATCCATGATTTAATCAGAGGACAGAAATTGA
>CALMJT010000135.1 GCA_937864365.1 uncultured Alteromonadales bacterium
AGTCCGTAAACAGAGACATTTGTTGTGCAGAATCCATTTTATTACTCCGTATCAGTAATTAAGTACTTAAAAATTGAATTATTGGGTTTGTCGAATAACGCCGACACTTATACCTTCGATAGCAAATTCCTGCTCTCGAAGGTCAATGGTAATGATGTCAAATTCTTCATTTTCTGGAAGCAACTCAACTATAGAGCGGTTTTTACCGCGTCTTAGACGTTTTACGGTTACTTCATCATCAATACGGGCAACAATAATTTGCCCACTTCTTACTTGGGTTGTTTTGTGAACGGCTAATAAATCACCTTCTAGAATTCCGGCATTTTTCATACTCATGCCGCGAACGCGAAGAAAATAATCTGCTGAGGGCGAGAAAAAAGCGTTATCGATATTGCAATAATTTTCGATATTTTCTTGCGCCAAAATTGGGTAACCCGCTGCCACCAAGCCAATAATGGGTATACCAGACTCCTCAACTTGCTCTTTTAAGCGAATACCTCTAGAGGCACTTGGCACCATCTCAATAGCGCCTTTTCGCTCCAAGGCACGCAAATGTTCCTCTGCGGCGTTGGCTGATTTAAAGCCAAGTGCTAGAGCTATTTCTGCACGCGTAGGAGGAAAGCCGGTTGCATCTATATGTTCACGAATTAAATTTAAAACTTGTTGTTGTCGAGCGGTTAGTTTAATCATGTCTAATATGCTGATTCTTTAAGCGTGGGGCGGTAGTTTTTAAGGTGAAACGGCAAAGTTTATTGCAATTGTTTCTTCAAATTAAAAACAGTGTTGGCCGCACTGGGCTGGTCTTATATACAGTGTTTTAGTTTATACAGTGTTTCTACTGTACACGCAACCAGTAAATCAGAATTTAGTCATTGTTCGTTGATTAGAAACGCACGATGTAGAATTGAATTATGCCCGAAGTTTTTTTCTTTTATAGCCGCAATTATTGACACCTCCCAGCCTAAATATTAGTGTGCCCGCTTTTTAATTGCGTAATCTTTATTCGAATTGGATCTATAAATGGGTAATGCCAAGGTTTTAAGTGCCGGGCCAGTTATTCTTGATGTAGCCGGTACCGAGTTGTCGGCGGAAGATCGAGAGCTTTTGACGCATCCAAATGTGGGTGGTGTCATTCTCTTCGCCCGCAACACTAAAACGGCCGAGCAAACCGCTCATTTATGTCGCAACATTAAAAATATCCGCGAAAACTTGCTGATTTGTATCGATCAAGAAGGCGGGCGAGTGCAGCGCTTAACCGAAGGCGTAACAACCATTCCGCCCATGGCGTCTTTATCAAAGCTCTACCAGCAAAGCGCAGAAAAAGGCTTGTCATTGGCTCGTGAACTGGGTTGGCTGTTAGCGTTTGAACTCAGAACTTGCGGTATCGACAACACCTTAGCGCCAGTTTTAGATTTAGACGACAACCAAAACCCCGCTATTGGCTCGCGCTCCTTTTCTATTGATCCTTTAACAACGCTTGCGCTGGCAGAATCGTTTATTTTAGGTATGAACGAAGCGAGTATGCAGGCTGTTGGTAAGCATTTTCCGGGTCACGGATTCGTTAAAGTTGACAGTCACATTGATTTGCCGAGAGATCATCGGCCTCTTGCCGAGATCGCCGCTCGGGACCTAGTTCCTTTCGAGCAGCTGATTAAAAAGTCTTGTCTTGCCGGAGTAATGCCTGCGCATATTGTTTTCGAAGATGTCGACGCCAATCCTGTTGGGTTTTCGGCGCTATGGCTAAAAGACATATTAAGAAAGCGTTATGGTTTTAATGGATTGATATTTAGCGACGATCTGAACATGGCCGGTGCGAAATTAGCCGGTGGTTATTTGGCCGCAGCTGCTACTGCGTTAACCGCCGGTTGTGATTTTGTTTTGATGTGTAACAACCGATCCGGCGCCACCGAAATAGTTGATGGTTTAGATGGTTTTGCGCTTTCTAAACAAGCGTTAACCATTAAAAAAACCATGCTTTGCCACGGCAGTTACGAATTTAATCCGCAACTCAGCCAACGTAGAATGAATATCCTTGAACGACTAGCGAACGAGCTGTAAACGTCATGGCGCAATTGTACGCAACACTAGTCGAAAACCCGGTCGCGCAGTGTAGCCTTTTGTTATTGGCTACGGTGATTGTCGCGTGGCTGATGCGCAAGCTATTAAGGCGCTCGCTTTGCCAAGCCAAAAAAACCGTAAACCCTTGGGATGATTGCCTTTTTTACGCCCTTAAAACCCCGCTCAACTTCGCGGTTCTTCTGCTGGGTATCAGCTTTGCCATTTCACTACCTTTTAGCGATCAAGAGCTAATTGTTGAATACGCATTTTCGGCCAGACAATACGGACTTATCCTGTTATTGGCTTGGTTTTTAATTCGTGGTATTCGCCGATCCGAGAAAATTTACCAAAACGAAGTTTCTGCAAATCACAAGATCGACCCAACCACCGCCGCTGCTCTGAGTCGAATTTTGGGTGTTTGCGTAGTGATCTCGACGCTTCTCATTATTCTACAGATGCGTGGATACAGTATTTCTGGGGTGTTAGCCTTTGGCGGCATTGGCGGAATTGCCGTTGGGTTCGCCGCAAAGGATCTGCTAGCTAACTTTTTTGGCGGATTAATGATCCACCTAGATCGACCTTTTAAGGTTGGCGATTGGATTCGCTCCCCAGACAAATCCATTGAAGGCGTGGTTGAACACATTGGCTGGCGCATAACCTGTATTCGTACCTTTGATAAGCGTCCTTTGTACGTACCCAACGCCATCTTTACGCAAATCGCGGTCGAAAACCCTTCACGAATGACCAATCGTCGTATCTACGAGACTATTGGTGTTCGTTATCAAGATGCTGATAAGTTGCCAAAAATCGTGGCACAGACCGAATCCATGTTGAGATCACATCCCGATATTGATCAAAATCTGGTGATAATTGTGAATTTTGATAAATTTGCAGAAAGTTCACTTAACTTTTTTATTTATACTTTAACCAAAACTACTGATTGGGTGACCTATCATTCAGTTAAGCAAGATGTGTTGTTTAAAGTGTTAAACATCATTCGGAGTAATCAAGCAGAAATAGCTTTCCCTACCAGCAGTTTGCATTTAGAAAGCTTGCCTGATGCCGTCACATCTCAAGAAATAAACCCGTTAATTAAAGAAGAACCCAAGTCGTGACAGAATTTTTAGCCCTCGCTCAAGAAGCCCAAGCCATCTTAGAGACCGCAGATCTTATTCATTCACCTGAGGTCATCGACCAAGCTTTGTCGGATATGGCACAAGCGATTGATCGCGATTACGAAAACAAAGTACCGGTTGTGTTGTGTGTAATGAATGGCGGTTTAATGACCACCGCTAAACTGATTGAAAAAATCACAACACCAATACAATTGGATTACATCCATGCTACGCGATACGGCAGTAAAACCACAGGTGCTAAGCTTTCTTGGATCGCAGAACCCACGTTCGACCTAGAAGGTAGAGATATTATTATTGTTGACGACATTCTTGATGAAGGTGTAACGCTGCAAGAGCTTGTAAACTACTGCCGCGAGAAAAATTGTGCATCGGTAAAGACAGCACTACTCATACAAAAAATTCACGATCGCAAAGCAACGGATTTAGTCGCAGACTACCTTGGCTTGGACGTACCCGACCGTTATGTATTTGGTTGCGGTATGGATTACAAAACCTACTACCGAAATCTCCCTGGAATCTACGCAGTAGCTGAAAAAAGATAAGCACAGCGCTAGGCCGCGATTTTTATAAAACCATCCCCAAAAAAGCTTCTCCTAATTACCAATTAAGAGAAGCTTTTTTATTGCCAAGAAAAATACTTGGCACCTTCTTAATTGATTCATTTCGTAAGTCGTTTTCAAAAAAAAGAAGCTAATCGGTTATTCTGCCGAGACTGTCAGTAGAAAAAATCCCATAATCAATGCTATAGAGTATCGACGTATTTAAAGGTTTTGATTGCGTATGTGATTTTAAGTGCCAAACATAAATGCAATAGCGAATCTGTTATCCGCGTGGACATTTTTAATAGGTATCATATTAATTTTAAATGTGGATTTGTTATTTACTTCATTATTTTTTTAATAAATTCGTGTGAGAATACAAAAAATAGCTTACAAAGCGTTTAAATTTTTAGAGTATCTGATGGGAATAAACGGGCATCTATGTAATTGCGTTAAGGTATAAAAATAAGAAGCAATATCAAATCATAAGCATTTTTTAAAAATACAAAATATGCTGGACGAATAATTGCGAAAAAAAATCAGTTGCTTTCAACTTTATGTGAAGCTCGTGAATTAGTCTGTTTCGCCTTTTGTTTTGGTCAAATCGATTCAGCATTATTGTAAATACTGTTTTGTTCTGGTTGAATTTTTTATTTCTCAGATTGTTTAATTTCTCAAAGTTATTTTAAGATGTTTTTTTATTTTTATTTATTCGTTGAAATTTGGATGCGCTTAATGCAAAACTTTAGTTTGAAAAATTCCTAATTTAATTATTCGTATTGCGCGATGAGTTTTTCAATTAATCCTTTTCGGTAATTCCTGCCAGAGTGTCAATCTTTGTGGTAGTTGTTTTATTTTGTGTTTTATAAAAATAATGAGGTTATAGGCATGTCAAACAGAAGTCGTGGAACAGTGAAATGGTTTAACAATGCGCGTGGTTATGGGTTTATTACTCGTAACGAGAAAGGGGAAGACGTCTTTGTTCACTATAGAAATATATCTGGGAATGGATATAAATCACTTAACGAAGGCCAAATGGTTGAATTTGATTTGCTCAAAGGTGAAAAAGGATTACAAGCCGAGAACGTTATCGGCGTGTAATTTTTTAACCATAACAAAAAATAATACTGCTCACATCAGTCAGCTTTATGAATATTAAAAACCAGCATTTTGCTGGTTTTTTCGTTTTCAAAATTTGCTTTTATGTTTTTGTAATCATAAGTGGTCAGTTGATGAGTAGATTAATTTAGGGTCGTTTAATTGTTGAAATTAAATGGCGGAAGTAATTACTAAGAAAAATAAATTTTTGTAACTTATTTATCTCTTAGTACGAAATTCAAATTTTTAAAAACTCTTCGGATGCAAAAAATGTCAAAAATACCCACAGATCTTGGCCGAAGTTTAGGTAAAGGGATTGGACAACTTTGTCCTTTTAGTCTTGGAAAGAATAATAATCAAAATCACTGTGCTCACTACGTATCTCACATGATGGGGTATGAGTTCTCTGGCCCTACTTGTAAGAACTATACTTGGGCAGATAAACAAAGCCCTGCGAAAGGAGCAGCGATAAGAGTAGACGATATCTTCAGAAAATGTACTAAAATCGACCTTTTATCGTCTAAGCCTACTGCTATCGCTGAATGCCTAATTTTTGTTACCCTGGCCACAAATATCAAAAAAGTAGGTAATAACTATGTCATGGGTAATCATCCTAAAAAACACATAGGGATATTAAGGCAGGGTAAGGTGTGGAATTACAGCAATACTCATAATAAAGTGGTAGCAGATTCACAGGCTAATTTTGTTGCAAAGTTTACCAATGCGTATAAAACTACAGGTACAACAGTAGAGTTCTACTACGGTGCATTTATATGAAATATTTAACTCTCTTTGTTTTACTGATTCTTGGTTGTACAAGCAATGCAACAACAGACAGTAAACCTGATGGTGTGCAGGTGCTAACTTCGCTACTTGATGCCTCTAATAGTATTTTAGACGCAGAACCACTTTGCAATATGCAATCTGTATCAACCTCCAAAGTCCCGTATACACTTAAAGACCACCTATCCGTGGTCTTATCTTCTTCGTACGAGAGCGAAAATAAAACAAATATTCAAACGACTTGCAACACTTCTAAGCACGATACTGACAAGAATCAAGTTATTGATATTTGGGATTGCACATTAATCGTAAACGAAATCTCTTCTACGGGTGAATTTATTTCATCATCAACGATTGCTTTTGGCTTAACTAAAACAGATTTTAAGTTCGTATCAAAGTCTTTACGATGTTTCTGATAAATCAATCTTGAGACCCCATAGTCACCTCACGTTATTAGATATCTTTTAATAATTCTGGACGTAAAATCGCAAAATATACACAGCTTCCAACGATCTAAATGTATTTCTCATGGTTTAAGATTAAAACCACAGAAATTACTTGTCAGATCGTTATTTCTACAATAGTTATTTGTCTGCAAGTTTCGAAATCAATGTTGACTTTAATTATTTTAACTACTTATAGTTTTTAAACTTGGTGACACTTCCTTGTGTCACTAAAATTTCTTGGTTTGAAGCGTTTTCGATATCACATATTAGGATAGTTTGGTCCGCCGCCGCCTTCCGGTGGTGTCCATTGAATATTTTGGCAGGGGTCTTTTATATCGCAGGTTTTGCAGTGTAAACAGTTTTGGGCATTAATTTGCAATTGTAGTTCGTTGTTTTTTTCGACTAGTTCATAGACTCCCGCCGGGCAGTATCGTTGCGCTGGTTCGCTGTAGAGCGGAATATTAATTTTGGTGGGAATTTCTTCTTTGCTCAGCTGTAAGTGGCATGGCTGATCTTCTTCGTGGTTGGTATTTGATAAATACACGGACGATAATTTATCGAAGGATAAAATACCGTCCGGGCTTGGATAGTTAATTTTTTCTACCTGTGATACTTCTTTAAGTTGAGCGTTGTCTTCGAGCCGGTCGTGCAGTGTTACCGGTAGTTTGCCGCCTAAAAAGTTCTGGTCTAGTGTGTTAAAAGCGCCACCAAACCAATTACCGTATTTGTGCAATGCTGGGCCGAAATTTCTAGAGCCATAGAGTTCGTCGTATAGCCAGCTGTTTTTAAAGAGTTCGTCGTATTCGCTAAGGTCTTTGTGGTTGTTGATGAGTGCAGAATGAATGGCTTCCGCGGCGAGCATTCCCGATTTCATGGCCGTGTGTGACCCTTTAATTCGAGACACATTCAGTGTTCCTGCATCACAACCAATTAATAAACCACCCGTAAAAAACATTTTTGGCAATGAATTAAATCCGCCTTTGGCAATGGCTCGTGCGCCGTAAGAAACGCGGCTGCCATTTCGCAAATATTGCGCTAAAACGGGATGATGTTTTAAACGTTGAAATTCTTCGTAGGGATTTAACCACGGGTTGCTGTAATTTAAATCTACAATTAAGCCTACGGATATTTGATGGTTGTCGCCGTGGTATAAGAAAAATCCACCGCTGGTGCTTTTGTCCAAAGGCCAACCAGAGCCATGAATGACTAAACCCGGTTGATGGTGTTCGGGATCAATTTGCCATAATTCTTTTAAACCGATGGCATAATGTTGTGGGTCTTGGTCTTTATCCAAATTAAAGTGTCGAATTAATTCTTTACCCAAATGTCCTCGACAACCTTCACTAAATACCGTGTATTTTGCCGTTAGTGCCATGCCTTGCATGTACGAATCTTTCGGCATTTTATCGCGGCCAATGCCCATGTCGCCGGTGCAAACACCGGTTACCTTACCATCGGTATCGTAGGTTATTTCGGCACCGGTAAAACCCGGAAAAATATCAACGGCTAACTCTTCAGCTTGGGTCGCAAGCCAACGGGTTAAATTGCCCAAGCTGATAATATAATTACCTTGGTTGTGTAGCGATTTTGGAGCCATCCATTCGGGAATTTTTGTAGATGTCTGATCGCTTGTTAGCAGATAGATTTCATCTTTTTGCACCTGCGTTTCAAGGGGTGCGCCTTGTTGTTTCCAATCGGGAAATAACTCGTTGAGTGCAATAGGATCAATCACCGCGCCCGATAAAATATGGGCTCCAACTTCGGAGCCTTTCTCTATAACGGCAATAGCAAGTTCTGCATTTAATTGTTTGAGTCGACAGGCCGTTGCTAAACCGGCTGGGCCAGCTCCTACAATCAGCACATCAAACTCCATTTGTTCTCTTTCCACGAATGTCTCCTTAAAACTGCTCTGGATTTAAATCGAAAAGAGTGTCTAAGCCACTGTAGATGGTTTCTACATGTTGCGTAATTCGCGGTAGGTAATAATCGCAATAAAAAGCGGCGGTACTGATTTTTGCCTGTAAAAAATCATTGCCGTATTCGTTGTCTGTATCGAAAAGTTGCTGAACGTGGTGTGCGCCTTTCGCCATTAACCAACCGCCGGTTAAATAACCCATCAGCATTAAATTATCGTAACTTACGCTTGCTGCTAAGGTTTTATGGGATTCGACGTTATCAAGAATCCAGCGAGTTGCTGTTTGTGCTTTACTTAAATAGGTTTGTAACTTCTCGCCGATTTTTTGTAAAACAGCATTGTCGCTTTGAATAATATTCTCGGCGGTATCTTGAATATCGGCAAAGAGTTGTTGAATGGCTACGCCTTTGTCTAAACGCGTTTTTCGGTTAATAAGGTCGAGTGCTTGAATGCCGGTTGTGCCCTCATAAATGGGCAGTATTCGTGCGTCGCGATAAAACTGAGCCGCGCCTGTTTCTTCAACAAAACCCATACCGCCGTGAACTTGAATATTCAGTGACGTTAACTCTTGCGCGAGTTCAGTCATCCAACCTTTTACAATAGGCGTGAGTAACTCAACACGTTTTTGTTTTTCTGAATTACCCGCGTGCGCAAAATCGATATCTGCCGCTGCAACTAAGGCCAAGGCGCGCATGGCTTGTGTGCCACTTTTCATAGCCATAAGCATACGACGAATATCGGCATGATTAATAATGGCGGTTTTATTACCGTCAGCGTCTACACCTTGAATACGTTCTTGACTGTATTGCACGCTTTGTTGGTAGGCGCGCTCGGATATGGATAAACCTTGTAAACCTACGGATTGGCGTGCGTGATTCATCATGGTAAACATGTAGCTAAGCCCTTTATTGGCTTCACCAACTAAATAACCAATAGCGCCGCCGTTATCGCCAAAATTCATCACGCAAGTTGGGCTGCCATGAATCCCTAATTTGTGTTCCAACGACGAACAATTAACGTCGTTGAGCTCGCCGATTTCACCGTGTTCATTCACTAAGTATTTGGGCACCACAAACAAAGAGATACCTTTTACACCGACGGGTGCATCTGGCAGGCGCGCTAGCACCAAATGCACAATGTTCGATGTCATTTGATGATCGCCCCAGGTAATAAAAATTTTCTGGCCGATAATTTTAAAGGCGTCGCCGTCTGGAATTGCTCGGGACGCAATCGCCGATAAATCAGAACCCGCATTTGGCTCGGTTAGGTTCATGGTGCCAGTCCATTCACCACTGATTAATTGCGGCAAAAATGTTTGTTTTAACAAATCGCTACCGTGTGCAATTAACGCTTCGATGGCGCCTTGGCTCAGCATTGGACACAGTGCAAAAGCCATATTGGCTGAGTGCCAGAGTTCATTTACCGCTGTACCTAACACGTTGGGTAGTGCTTGACCGCCAAATTCTTCGGGTGCAGTAAGTGTTGGCCAGCCATTGTCAACAAATTGTTGGTAGATATCAGAGAAGCCTTGGCTTTCTTGAACTTGGCCATCAGCAACGGTTGGATGATTTTTATCACCCTGCGCATTCATGGGTGCAATTACATCGCTGGCAAGTTTACCCGCTTCGTCGATAATGGTTCTTACCAAATCTACGTTAATGTCTTCTTGATTTAATGCTTGGCTTAAATCGTTTAGGCCAACTATGTGTTCTAACACAAAGGTAGAATCTTGGAGTGGTGCGGTGTAAGTGGTCATTGGATATCTCCGAAATTCCGAAAATTATTTGTAAGTAAAGGAAACTCTGATTAACCTAGAGTTTTTCGCGACACAAGGATGTGTCGCCAATTTCAAGAACTGTAAGTGATTGAAATTGTGAAGAAATTGGAAATCACATTTTCAATTTCTGCCCTCTGATTAAATCAAGGATGAGTTAATCAGAGGTTCCTAAAGTTAAATTATTCTCAGGATCACTATTGAGAATATGAACGGTTACAATCACGTTAAGTTGCAATGATAAAGTGGAACTGATTAGGTGTGTTTGGGTAGATTTACTCACACCGAAATATCCGCAAAAAAAGCGTAAAAATCGACGGTTCAGTGCGCGTTGCGTACACCGTAGCTGGTCACGAACTCTTTCGGTTTTTGCTCTGATATCAAAAATTTTTATAAAAAAGGAAACTCTGAATTAATCCTGGAGGTGTTAACCAGAGTTTCCACAAGCTTCTAGAGTTGTTCTTGCAATATTGGCAGTACTTCAAATAAGTCGGCTACTAAACCGTAGTCTGCCACCGAGAATATCGGTGCTTCTTCGTCTTTATTAATGGCGACAATTTTTTTAGAGTCTTTCATACCTGCCAAATGCTGAATTGCGCCAGAAATACCAACAGCAATATACAATTGTGGCGCAACGATTTTTCCGGTTTGTCCAACTTGTTTATCGTTTGGAACATAACCGGCATCTACGGCTGCTCTGGAAGCACCCACGGCTGCACCAATTTTATCGGCAAGTTTTTCTAACAGCACAAAATTTTCACTGCTGCCTAAGCCTCTACCACCGGAGATAATTATTTTTGCGGAGCTTAGGTCTGGTCGATCCGACTTTTCTACGTGCTCGGAAACAAATTGAGACAATCCAGAGTCGGATAACGCAGCGACAGTGATAATCTCGACACTGTTTTCACTGTACGAAACTTCTGAAAAAGCAGAAGTTCGTACGGTAATAATTTTTACGCTGTCTAGCGATTGTACGGTAGCGATGGCATTGCCAGCGTAAATAGGGCGTTCAAAGGTATCTTCAGAAAGAACTTTGGTGATATCGGATATTTGCGCAACGTCTAATTTTGCAGCCACTCGTGGCATTATGTTTTTATAATTGGATGTCGCCGGTGCAAAAATGTGTTGATAATCACTGCTTAATGATGCGATTAATTCGGACGTGTTTTCTGCAAGTTGATGTTGGTAAAGTTCGTTGTCAACGCATATTACTTTGCTGATTCCCGATATTTTTGCCGCTTGTTCGGCAACATTGCCACAATTAAAACCAGCAATTAATACATGAATATCGCCAATAATTTGTGTTGCAGCGGTGATGGTATTCAGTGTGACATTTTTTAATGTTTGGTTATCGTGTTCTGCAATTACTAAAATAGCCATAAATGCCTCTTAAATCCCTTGAATTTCTGATTTTAGTTTCTCGATAAGTTCGTCTACCGAGTTAAGCATAGTGCCACCTTGACGTTTACTCGGTTCGGCAACTTTCAGCAGCTTGGTATGCTGTTTTAATTCTACGCCCAGATCTTGTGGGGTTTTAACCTCTAGAGGTTTACGTTTCGCCTTCATAATATTGGGTAGAGCAGCGTAACGTGGTTCGTTTAATCTAAGATCGGTAGTGATCACCGCAGGAAGGTTTAGCGAAAGTGTTTGTAACCCACCGTCTATTTCGCGAGTTACCAAAACTTTTTGATCTTTTATTTCTAACTTTGAGGCAAAGGTACCTTGGCCGCAATTTAATAATGCCGCCAACATTTGTCCGGTTTGGTTATTGTCGGAATCGATGGCTTGTTTACCCATGATTACCAGATCAATATTTTCTGATTTAACAACTTTGGCCAATAATTTTGCAATGTTGAGTGAGTCAGAAATATGATCGGTTTCGATTTGAATACCCTTGTCTGCACCCAAGGCCAACGCCGAGCGTATTTGCTCCTGACAAGCCTTAGGTCCAACCGATACAGCGATAATTTCTGTAGCGATACCGGCTTCTTTTAAACGTACGGCTTCTTCAACGGCTATTTCACAGAACGGATTTATCGCCATCTTAATGTTAGCCAAATCAACATCGGTTTGATCGGATTTAACTCGAACTTTGGCGTTGTAATCAATGACGCGTTTAACTGCAACAAGTATTTTCATCTTGGTTTCTCGTTCTCAACATTTGCTTCTAAATAGATTCGAGTTGTCCTATCTTTAAGGTAACTCGAATATTGAGGCTTTTAATCTATAAGAGCCTCTGATTAACACATCCATGATTTAATCAGAGGGAAGAAATTGACAATGCGATTTCCAATTTCTTCAAAATTTCAATCACTTACCGTTCTTGAAATTGGCGACACATCCTTGTGTCGCGAGAAACTCTAGGTTAATCAGAGTTTCCTATAAGTTACGACAAGT
>CALMJT010000136.1 GCA_937864365.1 uncultured Alteromonadales bacterium
TGATTAACTTGCCCGACCAAATTTAGCGATAGTAAACTTTGATTACTTTTTTCCAACTTGTTTTTCAGTGATTTACTCGTTAATCCTATAATACCAACAAATGCTCTGGTATTGAGAGCTTCTGCAATCATCGATGCTGAATCAGCTGTCACCCAAATATGCTGAGTTTGATTTAATTGCTCAGCAAGCCATTGCTTGTCGAGATCATGGTGATCAAAAAAATTAATATTGCTAAAACCCCGTAGCGATTTCTGTAAATAATCGAAATCGGTAACAGGCGTTCGACGTGAATTTGCAATCTTCCACTGTATTGTATCGTAATGATTTACTATCTTTTTTATCGTTGCCGAGAGCGATTCAATATGCCATTCATAATGTTGATTAATACCACCCAGTAAAATCAGCCCAAAGGGTCGATTTTTAAAAGAGCTATTATTAGGTGAATAAGGTTTAGTCACTTCACCTGACTCTGGGGCGAGCGCGATTGGAGTAATAATTCTTTTCGCAGACTCGGTATAACCATCGTGAGCGGGTGTTAACACCGCATCAAAACACGCGAGAGGAAGGCTTGGATTCATGATAATGACGGCTTTAGCGTGCCATTTATTTTTGGCCGCTAAAACGGATAGATGAGTTCTATGGCCTACACCAATACAAATATCTGGAATAAAATCGATGTTAAAAATATCCGTCGAAAATGCGATGGCTTTTAACGCAGCTGTAGTTTTAACATAATGAGCGTCAATAACTTCTATTGCTCTAAATTTTTTTAACCCTTCAATTAACGCATGGCTTTGTTTTTCGTGTCCGGGTTTGCCGTCAACAATACGTAATATTTTTAAAGTGTTATTGGTTGTCATTCTAGTTGGGAATAATTTCATCAAAATGGTGAATGGCCGGAAAATCTACAATTTCACGTTTTTGTTGGCTGTCTGGCTGATGTATACATAATAAATGTTTAATGCCAAAATCTTGAGCCGTTCTTAAAATTCTCACCGTATCATCGATGAATAAAGTTTTTTCTGGATTAAATTTTTCCAGCTGATGAAGAGACTGCCAAAATTCTTGCTGCTCTTTGGGATATTTAAATTGATGCGACGATAAAACCACATCCAGCCATTGATCGATTTTCGTAATTTCAAGTTTTAAATTCAAACTGTCTTGATGGGCGTTGGTGATCAAAACCAACTTTTTATTCATTTTTTTTGCCGCTTTTAAAAATGCTTCAACATAAGGTCTAATTTGAATTTTATGCTGAATTTCACGTTTTAATTCGCCCACATTCACTTTTAATGCCGCTGACCAAAAATCCAAACAATACCAATTCAGAGTTCCCTCGTGCTCTTTTACTTTCGGCAGAATATGTTCAGTGGCTTCGTCCGCCGAAATTCCGTGCAGTTCGCCGTACCGCTTCGGTAAATGCGTCAGCCAAAAATAATTATCAAAATGTAAATCCAGAAGCGTGCCGTCCATATCCAATAGAATGGTGTCGATATCGTCCCAGTCTACAATTGTGTCGTTCATTAGGGCATTCCTCTGTTGCTTAGACCGCATCAAACTTCGATGGTAAGATATTAGGTTCGAAAATCAAAGACTTATCAAAATAAGGCATCCTACAATGAACGAGACATTACTTAATTGGGCGCAATCGGTTCACAAGATTTGCGAAGATGCTGGCCGAGATATTTTGGAAGTCTATAATCGTACGGGCAACATTGAGGTAGAGACCAAATCGGATGAATCTCCGGTAACCGCTGCCGATTTGGCCGCTCATCAAACCATTATTTCGGGACTGTCTGAACTAACACCCGATATTCCCATTCTTTCGGAAGAATCCGCGCTACCGGATTACAACATTCGTAAACAGTGGTCTCAATACTGGTTAATTGATCCATTGGATGGCACCAAAGAGTTTATCAATCGCAATGGCGAATTTACCGTCAATATTGCATTGATAAGAGACGGTGAGCCGATTCTTGGTATCGTCTATGTACCTGTAAAAAAGATTGCCTACATTGGTGTGCAAGAACTTGGTGCTTGGAAAATTTGCAACAATGAGCGAAGTGATATTCGCATTCGAACCGTGCAATCGCAAATCGAGCATCATCTCCCGATAGAGCTTGTCGCTAGTCGTCGCCATGGCGCGGAGGCTGTTGAAAATATGATACAAACCCTTGAGACAGAATTTGGTCAAGTTTTAACCAAAAGTATGGGCAGTTCGTTGAAACTTTGCTTGATTGCTGAGGGTGAAGCGGATTTATATCCTCGACTCGCCTTAACGTCTGAGTGGGATACCGCAGCGGCGCATGCCGTCGTTAACGCCGCCGGTGGTAAAGTAATCGACGCCAATTTTGATATTTTGAGATACAACCAAAAAGACAATATTTTAAATCCATATTTCTTTGTGATTGGCGATACCACTTGTCCATGGGAGAAAATTTTATCGCCTTGGAAAGGTATATCTCCCGATCAATAAGTTGAGATGATTTGATCCAATAATTTTAGTGATTGAATTTTAATATAAATTTTGAATATTCGATCACTATATTTTTTTGATAGTCATTTGCTTTTTGAGAAAATTAAACTACTCAAAACTATCTGACCACTTGGTTTTTTACTTCAAATATTTTCTTTTTTCCAAATTAAGACCCTTCTAAAAAGATTCATTCTCTTCGCTCTATCTATCCAGTAACGATAGTTTTCAATTTCAAATGTCGGCATTATTTTAAATATAAAAATAATCAAGGCTTTGTTACTCGGTTAATTTTGCTAAATTCCTTGGTTTAAGAAATATTTTGATAAGAATCAACTTCTCGGATCGCATTTTTAATAGTTACGATAAAAGTAATTGAATTGCTTTGAGCACGTACATGATTAAATCTATGGCTAAGTGGTTATGGTTTTTAATCGCAGCGTTGGCATGAAACGGTTAAACACAAGCTTTCAGCGTGTTAGCTTTATCTGCTGTTATAAGATTACTTTGGATTATTTAAAAGTGATTGTGTAAATACAAATATTAGTATGTATTAATTTTTTTTGAAAAAACAAAAGTTTTTAATTAACGATTGACGAATGAGAAATTAAGCAGTAATTTGTATTCAGTGTTGAACGATAATTACATAATGTGTTCGAGCTGTTAAATACTTGGCTGTAAATCTTAAACTCAACTTTTATTTATTGGGCATCTCCCAGGTGCTAATGTTTTCAATAAAATAGAAATTTCCCCCGTATTATTTACAGGGTAATTATATATAAGTTTTGTGTTTTCCAAATTTTCTACTTAATTAAAAAGTGTTTCTGCATTTTTTAATTTAATCGGTTTTTTAGTGTGTCAAAAATAAAATATGTATTTTTGATGTATTAATATTTTGGGTAGTTAGTGCATTATTTTTAAAGTTAATTGTAAAAAATAAAAATAATTAGATGTGCCTTCACGTGTGAAAAAAATTTTTTCAATAAAATTTAATTTCGAAACGATCATTTTCTTGGGTTATCACTATGAAATCATTAAAACAGTTGCCATCAAATGTTGATATTCAGCTTTCGGGTGTTTGTAAGGGAAAAATAATGGCTGAAATTACCAGCTTGCAAAGACAGCTTGAAACTTACAGTATCGATACAGAAGTGATCGACATCGCCGTTCTTCAATCTTATAAAGCGATGATTAATTCTCGCCGCCAGTGGTTATCTGGTTTACCTGTGCATTTTTAATTTTAAATCGTTTTCCATCTAAGTCGTTGTTGTCGTTGTACCCTTCCTTGTAGAAGTGTTTTTTAATTTTTTTGTAATCTGACGATGTGCTCATTGAGAGTGCTCCGAAGAACATGCAAACCACATTCAAGTTAACTTGAGTGTGGTTTTTTTTCGACTTCGATTTTATATCAATGAAAGCCCTGATTTACGGTCTATTTATAAGGTCAATAAAAATCTGTTCGACGATTAATTTTTGAAGAAATTAATCGGCATTTATAAATTATGAATTGCTATATTGTGCTAAATTTAAGTTGTTAGAAAAAATTTATCGCAGCAATAGTTTAAATGATGGTGCAAGTTGCGGAAAAATAAATGAGATATTCTTAATATGCTTAAAGGTTTAAGTGTGACCGGCTTTGATATAATTATTTGAATTAATTAATAAATTAAAAAGATAGTCTTCACTGGTTGTTTCTTTTCATAAAATTACTGCTACCCTTTTTCTATACTCCTCCTATTCTGTCTGATGATCAGTTGATTTCTAGATCGGATTAATTTCCAAATTAGATTATAAGTAGCTAACAATCGGGTATTTTTCTATGTCTACGAACAGTGGCTTTGATCCAGAGTTTTGGTACGTTGTTAATCACAAGTTCCATCACTTGGTTTATAGAAGTCGGGATAAAAATAAAGCGAAGGACTACGCAAAACGAAGAAATGCACGCTTAGAACAAGATTTAAAGGAGTATTCTGTAATATCAGGCTTTCAGCTTCAGTCTGAAGGCTTTAGCGAAGCAATGAAGGTTCCGGTAGGAGGCCTTTAACTGTGATGTAAATCACGGGTTCGCTCTAAAAATAATATTTTTCGATGTTCTGCAATCAAACATGAGGATGAGACGTCATTTGATACGAGTCCAATAAAACCTATTAAGGAAATCTCAAATGGCGAACAAAACTCTTCTTACTGCTGCTCTTCTAAGTGTTGCTGCTATCTCTACAACCGCAGTTGCTGTACCTGGTACACCAACCGCTTGGGAAAAGTGTGCTGGCATTGCTAAGGCTGGTCAAAACGATTGTGGCGCTCTAGACGGCTCACATCACTGTGCTGGTCAGGGCACTGAAGAAGCTTCTGAATCTGAATGGGTTTATGTACCTGAAGGTACTTGTGAAAAAATTGCTGGCGGCAAAGTTGCGGCTGTAAAGCCTGCTAAGTAATTTATTAATAATGTCTTCAATAGATTCATTTGCTGGGAAGCAATGCTCTCTCGGTGTTGAGTACATGGGCGCAGGCTTAGGTCTGCGCTTCCCACATATTTACGAAATACTCTCACAAAAGCCTAAAATTAACTGGCTTGAAATTCACATATGCAATTTCATTAATGGTGGACTAAATCAGCAGTTGCTCTATGAGTTGTCTGAACACTATCCGCTGAGTTTTCACGGTGTGAGTCTAAATTTGGGCGGACCTGAGCCGATAGATGTTGCATATCTTCAACGCTTAAAGCAACTCACCAACGAATTACAGCCAAAGCTTGTATCAGAGCACGCGTGCTTCACCTCCTTTGACGGACGTTCTTACCACGATTTATTACCGGTACCTTATACACAAAAATCTGTTGAGCATTTTTGTCGCCGTATCGAGCAGGTACAAGAAACCATTGGTCGTCCCATTCTGATCGAAAATCTGTCTCGTTACGTACAATACTCAGAAAATGAGTTTTCTGAGGCGGAATTCCTATCGCAGCTATGTCAACGAACTGGGTGCGGTCTACTGTTAGATTTAACAAATGCTTATGTAAACGACAAAAATTTAGGTATTTCGATAGATGCATTCATTGATGCCTTGCCTCATCAATTTATTAAAGAGATTCACTTAGCCGGTTTTTCCACCCACGATGAATGGTTGATTGATACGCATTCTGCTGAAATTCCACAGGAAATCTGGAATCTCTTAGAGCTTTATTTAGATCGGTATCATAACGTCTCGGTTCTGATTGAACGCGATAACAATATTCCCAGTTTTCAAGAACTTTATAACGAATGTTGTCACGCACAATCTATCTTAGACAAGTATCCCTCTTAGGCGAGAATAAGCGACAAAAAATATTCATAATTGTTTTATTCGTTCAAGATTGAGATCAAAAATTTGCCCACGTGCAATGATAATGTAAAGAAACTCTAACCAACCCAGAGTTTGCTAAAACCTAGAATTAGATAAACAGAATTAGAAAAACAAGATCAAAAATAGAGCCAGAAAAGCAGAGCCAAAATAACAGAAAATAACACACCAATATTTATAAGAAGTAACTTAGGGTAGCCGGGGATCTAGGAAAATGACAGATATTAGTCGAGATGTTGACCAGCAAAAATACAATCAAGCGCTAGAGAAATTCGTATCGTCAGTAAACGGTAATACTGCCTTTGACGGCGATTTTCAAGGCAATATAAAACCCTATCAAATCAATCAACGCATGTTGGCATTAAATGTACTGCGTAATAATTTTCCAACCGTTGAGAAAATTTTAGGGGAATCTGTCTTTACAAGCTTAGCTCAAGTGTACGGTAAGTATTATCCGTCTACCTGGTGGGATGTAAATATCTTTGGAGATCAATTCGCCGAATTCTTAGCATCGCAAATAAATAGTGCGAAAGCTGACGCCTATAACTGGGCATTAATTGCCGAAATTGCACAACTTGAATATGCGTTTATTGATCGCTATTACTACCCAGGTCACGACTCTACTCCCGAAGTCCTAATTGAATTCTCACATTTCGATTACGAGGCTCAGCAGTTAATTAAAGAAAATCATCCTAATCTGGTTATTACTTACAACTGTTTGGATCGCTTTCAAAGTACCGCTAATGGAGAAAAATTTCATTCGTCTCATTGGAGTGTTGATTCAAGCCAAAAATCTAAGTTGAAAATATTTTCTGCGAGTGTTTTCCGGCAGAATTTTCAGGTAGTGTCTGCGTTTTCGTGTTCAACTGCTAATCTGTGAATAATGACGTGACGAATTCATTTTTATTTGAACCGCCGCAATTGCAAGAATTTTTTCAGTATGCGTATACCTTGTGTCAAAACCAAGATGATGCTTACGATTTTTTACAAGCTGCTCTGGAAAAATATCTGGGTGAATTACAGGCGGGAAAGGTTATTGCAAATCCAAGTGGATATTTGCGAACAATTATTCGCAATAAATACATTGATTTTTATCGATCTCGACAGCGTTGGCAAAGCGAGTTGTTTGAAGAGCAAGCACCTTATGATATCTCATCTATCGATGTAGAAAGTTTAAATGTCAGTAGAAGTGTGTTGGCACAAATTTGGAGCAAGCTTGCTTCCGAAGACAGAGATATTTTGTACCACTGGGCGATATTAGGCTACAGCACCGATGAAGCCTGTGAATTGCTGAATCTACCACGTGGTACTTTTTTATCTCGCTTACATCGCTTACGTAAATATTGTCAGCAGCTGCAACAAGATGATGAAACAAAGGAAAGCAAGCCATGATTGACGATGAAAATACCGGTAGATCGAAAACGCTGAAATCTGCGATTCGTCATCAAGTCACACAGTTTGAATTAAGTGAAGATAAATTAAACTCGCTCATGACGATTCAAAACGATTTAGCGCAAAAAATTCCGCTCTCTGCGACAGAAGAACCGGAATCAAACTTTCGAAGATGGCTACCTAATTTACTGATGGCATCTTTTTTAGCCGTGGTAATGGGTGTGTATACATTTTCTAATTCTAATGTCGATCACACACGTGATATTGCCTTAGAAGTTATTGAAAATCACATTAAATTAAAGCCGTTAGAAGTATCTACACAATCGTTTAACGAAGTTCAGATCTTTTTCGACAAGCTTGATTTTATGCCGTCGCAATCTAATTTTTTAGAAACGAGTTGGCAATTAAACGAACGGCAAATGCTAGGTGGACGTTACTGTTCAATCAGTGGTGATAGTGCTGCGCAGCTTCGATTTAAAAATGATGACCAAATCTACACGCTTTACGAAGTGGGTTATGATGAAAAGTTGTTTGGAAAAATACCAGTAATTAGCGCTGGAGAAAAACCTAAAGAAGTGATTATTAATGGCTTGAAAGCAAGTTTGTGGGTAGAAAAAGGCCTTTTAATGGTATTGGTTACCGAAGCCTAATAAAAAAACTGCCAACAATGTTGGCAGTTTTTTCGCTTTCTTATTGGCCTAATGGAAGGTTAGGAATCAATAAACGTGGATCACGAATAACAATTTGTAGACTCTTCAAGAACTCAATCACTTCGGCTTGCTCTTCGGCATCTAATGCTTCAAACGCAGCGCTTGCTGCTTGAGCTTCACCGCCGTGCAATAAAATAGCATCAGTTAGTGTTGTTGCACGACCATCGTGTAACCATGGACCCGTGCTGGCAACGCCCCAAAGTGCTGAAGTTACAAAGTGACGAGTGCTCGCACGATCAACCTGTAATAAAGGCTCTTCTAACGCTTCGCCCATATCATGACGTTTTAGGTCAGAAAAGATTTTTACAGTCGCAGAACCATCACGATTGCGGTTAAGTCGTGGGAAGAAAGATTCGCGGGTTAAATCCAGAGTTGCAACGAAATCTGTACCGGGTGCTGGTTGCTGGAATACAGGATTTTCGATAGTCATTTCCGGTGTGTGGCAGCTAGCACAACCAATTTGCGAGAAGGTTTTTTCGCCAGCAAATACGGCGCGACGCGCGGCTTTTTCTTTGGGTAAAACTTGTGTTGGAATGGGTAATGCCGCTTGGAAGATCGCGGTAGCAGTTACGTCACCAACAGTTAGTTCACGCTCAACACCATCGCCATCGCCATCAATACCAAAACGTTCTTCGGCTTGAATACCAAAATGTTGCTCCATTGCGCCAACCACAAAACTGCGTAGATTAGGCTCGGCTCCAACAACGTTAAACGGACGAATAATTAAATCCTGCGAAACACCTTCAATAGCACTGGTATCTAAGGTTCCATTTGGTAGAGCAGTAATTTCGCCAAAGGAAATACCTTTTGCTTCAAGAGGCAGAGTAACAGGAGCCTGCGCGTCGGCAGCAAACGCAATTGCCTCTGCCGCGATAGCAGCTAATTCGGCATTCATTTCTTCAGCGACACGTTGCTTAGCACCGCCACCAAAAACGCTTTGACTATTTTTAACGTTCAAGCCCGCGAATGACGGTGAATCAATATTATCTGGACGATTAAATCCGGGAAAAATATTTGCAGCGTTATCGCTGGCGCCGCCGGCAAATGGTTTGCTGTGACAAGCAGTACAAGCAACCGAGTCGGTGCCGCTGATTCTGTTAAAACCAGTAGCAACACCCACACCGTTTACACCCGGACGGCCTGGATCGCCGTGGCCGTCAAAGCGGTTGAAGTCAGTTGTAAACATAGCCTGCCCGTGAGCGATAATCTCGGCAGATTTAAGTGAGCCATTATCGATTTGTGCTTGCTCGATATGACTGTGATTTGGGCCTTCCCCGATGGCGAAAGCCAATGAGCTAGTGGATAGAACAGCAGCGGTTACGAACCCTTTTGATAGGCTTCTTCTGTTTAATAAAAACACATCTTCTCCTTATCGATCTGACAATTAAGTACGTTTTTTTATTTTTAATGTTGGTTGAATAAAATTATTTATAGGAAACTCTGATTAACCTAGAGTTTCTCGCGACACAAGGATGTGTTCTCTGATTAAATCATGGATGAGTTAATCAGAGGTTCCTATAAATAAAGGTTTGGCTGTGAAAGCAACAAATTGATTTAATTAAATACTGCCTAACCTGTTGCACATTAATTCCCTAAGTGATTAGCCATAAAACCACCGACTAACGCATTCTTAATTTCATCAGAAAACGAAAAATGTGATTTTACATTATCACCCAAATTCTACTAAATTAGATTTTTAGAAATTAGCGGCACGTCCTTGTGTCGCCGAAAGCTCCAAATGGATCGGAGTAGTTACGGAAAATCAGTACCTGATAAATTAAGCATTCAGCTATTTAACTGTTCGACAATTTGTCAGCGAATATTATATTGAGCTATAAATTCAGAGGTGGTTACAGACGTGTAACTCTTGGACTTTCCCAAAAAACAAAATGTAATGTCATTAATAACAGGCTAATGCTTGTGTTGTGATTTAAATCACACTATGCCGCTAAAAATATTTTCTAGAGTACGTAAGCTTTATTTGATAAATAAATTATTGAATCTAGTTCTATTCGCTTTAAAATTCGCATCAAAAATATGATAAAACCACGTATTTGTAAATCCGTTTATAAAAATATAATCAGTTTTGTGGAAAAATTTACACATTAAATTTTAAAGATGTAATTGAGAATTGATTATATTCTTTCGCGTTGATTTTTTTGTTATTTAAAAACATTCGTTCAAGGTGGCAATGTTTTTAATGTGTATGTCGTAAAGTATTTTCCTTGCATTACGATTTTTCTTGTTTTCTTTAATCAAAATCTCAAGAGAAGATCGGTAGTTAATTATTATCAAAGTTCAGCATTAAATTTCTCACAAATTAATAATTTTTTTCATTTTTGGTAATAGTCTTTTTGTGCTTCACAAACGGCTGAAAAATCCATTTTTAAAATTATAAGCAGCTATGTTTTAATTAAAAAAGGTTAAGGTTAATTAACTTAAAATTACCAAGTAGAAGCTACTGTATAAACGTGAATGGTTATTAAAAATAAAGCACTTTTCTAGAGTTGTAGATACGAAAAATAGAGCAGATAAAGTATGCTCATTTCGACTTTTACACACTAATTTGGCACACCGAGAATGTTTGCTTCTATCAAAAGTAACGGCTGTAAAAATTTTCTGATTATTACGCAAAAAAGTTAAGGTTTGTTATTTCACCGCTTTTTAGTTGGGTTGTTTATGATGAGTTCTGATTTACATCTTCATAATTCAAACAGGTAATTAAACTGATAACAGAAGTTCAAATGTCATCACGGGTTTAATTATTTTCAGAAGTGACACAGGTAATACATTTTTCCGTTCTTGGCTGTTCGAGGGGGCCAAGTTTGTTTTGAGCTTATTGAAATTAAATGAATGTTCAAAACATTTAGTATTGCGTGAGTTGCATAATAATTTACTCTGGTTTTTATTGTTAGGTTTCTTAGGTTTCTTAGGTTTCTTAGGTTTCTTAGGTTTCTTAGGTTTCTAAAATATTTATATCAATAATTTTCGTCAATATTTTTTAGGATTCAGATTTATAAGATAATAACAATGATCTCAGTTTTTATTTTTCTATTGGCTTTGCTAAAAAATCTGTCTAGCCTTTTAGACGCTCACTTACTTGTCCATTTAATTGATTTGAGCTTTGCTCTAGAAAATTTATACGGTTAACGAAAAAATAAATGAGCTAGTATTATCTCAACAAATAAAATTTGAGATGGTTGTTAGTAGACTAAAACCGGGTTAATGTATTTTAAATATCTAAAATAGCAATAAAAACCTTGGTCTAGCTCACCTGTGATTAATTTAGGGAATTCACTTTTCAGCTGCTGACTTCTGTTGTTTGCTTACTTCACTGCAAATTCTATTTACATCGAAATTTGACGTGGTAATTAATCCCAAATTAAAAACGCTTTTTATCAACTCAATCATCTCATTCGATAATTTCGTAACAACTGTATAAGAACCTTTGATTAACAAATCCATGATTTAATCAGAGTGCAGAAATTAAAAATGCGATTTCTAATTTGCTCAAAATTTCAATTACTTACCGTGCTCGAAATGGGTGACAAATCCTTGTGTCGTTTGAAAATTCAAGTTAATCAGAATTTTCTATACGCTTTTGATTGTTGCAGTCATTCCATCAAATCAAGATTGTCGTGTTTCTTACACGCGACGCTTTCAAAAAATAGTATGTTTTTCAAATGTTTATACAGTTATACGCAAGGGAGTGGTTATTGCTACCACTATAAACAACTGTTGCGGGGCTAGAATTATCAGTCCTTCACTCACATAAATTTGTCGTGGTTTGCACTAATGCGCAAACAGGGGGAGAGTGTTGAATGAAAGCCAAAGACATCGCCGAATTATTAGACGAACCCGCCTGCGAACACAACAACAAGTCCAAATCCGGCTGTGCAAAACCCAAACCCGGCTCCGCCGCCGGCGGTTGCGCGTTTGATGGTGCACAAATCGCCTTATTACCTATCGCCGATGTTGCACATATTGTTCATGGTCCTATTGCTTGCGCGGGTAGCTCTTGGGATAACCGAGGTACACGCAGTAGCGGTTCCACTTTGTTTCGTATTGGCATGACCACCGATCTTACCGAACAAGATATTGTAATGGGTCGTGGTGAAAAAAGACTTTATCATTCTATTAAACAAGCCGTAGAAGACTACAACCCTCCCGCTGTATTTGTGTATAACACCTGTGTACCGGCACTTATTGGTGACGATATAGATGCGGTTTGCAAAGCCACATCCGAAAAGTTCGGCGTGCCGGTGGTGCCCGTCGATTGCGCAGGATTTTACGGCACTAAAAATTTAGGCAACCGCATTGCCGGTGATGCGATGTTTAAACATGTTGTTGGCACACGTGACCCAGAGCCAGTTGCAGAATTTGCGCAACGCGACAATATTAAAATTCACGATGTAAATTTAATTGGTGAATACAACATTGCCGGTGAATTTTGGTATGTATTGCCGTTACTGGATGAATTAGGTTTACGCGTACTGTGTACGCTTTCGGGTGATGCGCGTTTTCATGAAGTGCAAACCATGCATAAAGCCGAAGTGAATATGATGGTTTGCTCAAAGGCGATGCTTAATGTCGCTCGTAAACTGCAAGATAATTACGGCACTCCTTGGTTTGAAGGCAGTTTTTACGGCATTACCGATACCTCTGAAGCTTTGCGCGGTTTTGCAAAATTAATTAATGACGATGATTTAACCGCACGTACCGAAGCACTGATCGAACGCGAAGAAAAACGCATTAGAGAAGCGTTAAATGCATGGCGCCCTCGATTACAAGGTAAACGCGTATTGCTTTACACCGGTGGTGTGAAGTCTTGGTCGGTCATTTCTGCGTTGCAAGATTTGGGTATGAAAGTTGTTGCAACTGGTACCAAAAAATCCACCGAAGAAGACAAAGCTAGAATTCGTGAATTAATGGGCGACGATACCTTAATGATCGATGATGGCAATCCTAAAGAATTAATTCGTATCGTGACCGATTACAAAGCCGACATCTTAATTGCCGGTGGCCGCAACATGTATACGGCACTTAAAGCCAGAATTCCCTTTTTAGATATTAACCAAGAACGTGAATTTGGTTATGCCGGTTACGATGGTATGTTGGAATTAGTACGACAATTAACGCTCACCATTGAAAGCCCCGTTTGGAATACCGCAAAAAGTAAAGCGCCTTGGGAAAGTAAAGCACCCTGGGAAACAAATACTGAGAAAATGGTTTCAACCACTATTTTAACCGATACAGTTGGTGTTACCGAGTCTGATAAATCCGGCTACAAACTGTCTGATGCTCCTAATTTTAATGCAACGTTAGGAGCCTAAAATGACTGAGCTATTAAAAAGACGTAAAGCATTATCGGTAAGCCCACTTAAAGCAAGTCAAACCGTTGGAGCTTCTTTGGCATTTCTAGGATTCTCACGATCAATGCCAATAATGCACGGTTCTCAAGGTTGTACCGCATTTGCAAAAGTATTTTTTGTTCGACATTTTCGCGAGCCGATTCCTTTACAAACCACGGCAATGGATCAGGTCAGTTCCGTAATGGGCGCTGACGATAACATCGTTGAAGCCCTTAAAAATATTTGCGAAAAAAGCTCTCCAACTATTTTAGGTTTGGTCACCACTGGCTTAGCTGAAACACAAGGTGCCGATATTCATGGTGCAGTAAAACAATTTCGCGCCAAATATCCACAGTTTGAAAACAATCATGTAGTCGCCGTTAATACGCCTGATTTTAGCGGCAGTTTTGAAAGCGGTTTTGCCACCGCCTTAAAAGGTATTATCGAAACACTAGTGCCAACAACTTTTGATGAACAAAATCCAGAAAATAATCGGGTTGGTCTGCGCAAAAAACAAGTTAATGTTTTATGTCATGCGAATCTTACACCCGGCGATTTAGAGTACGTGGTAGACAGTATCGAAAGCTTTGGCTTACGCGCCATGTTAATTCCCGATTTATCCGGCTCGTTAGATGGTCATTTACCCGACGAAAATTTTAATCCGCTAACAACCGGTGGTCTCACGGTTGATGATTTAAAAACCGCCGGTGAAAGCGTCGCGACATTGGTGTTAGGGGAAAGCATTAAACCCGCCGCCTTGAGTTTAAAAAAGAAAACCGGTGTGCCTAATTATTATTTCCCGCATTTAATGACGTTAGAGGCTGTTGATCAATGGTTGTACACGTTATCGCAAATCAGTAATTGTGAAGTTGCGCCCAAATGGCAGCGCCATCGCAAACAATTACAAGACGCCATGCTCGATACTCATTTTATGATTGGCTCCACCCGAGTTGCGATGGCGGGAGATGGTGATTTATTAGTGGGTTTTGATGCATTGATCACGTCTATGGGCGCGTCCATGGTTGCCGCAGTTATTCCTGCAAATTCGAAAACCCTGGGTAAATTATCCATAGAACAGATTCAAATTGGTGATATGGAAGACCTAGAAATTCTGGCAAAAGAACAGCGTGCAGAATTATTAATTGGTAATTCACACGCTAGCGAAAACGCAGAACGTTTGCACGTGCCTTTGGTAAGAGCGGGTTTTCCACAGTACGATTTGGTGGGTGGTTTTCAACGTTGTTGGGTTGGTTATCGCGGCATTCAGCAAGCTTTGTTTGATATTGCTAATATGAAGCTTGCACATCATCAAGATATTCAACCGTATCACTCCATTTATTCACAAAAAGCCGAAGCCCAAGCGCTCTACCAAAACGTAGGGGAGCGTGGCCCGAATATCTGGGGAGGTCACTGATCATGAGTGGACTCAAACGTAATCTTTCGGTGGTTACCGACGAGTCCACCGATGATCTGTTAAAAGTGGCATTTGCCACATCTGATCGCACTCATGTTGATCAACATTTTGGCTCAGCCGAGCAATTTGTGGTTTATGGCGTAAATCCCGGCCATAAAGTGCTATTGCACATAGCCGAGTTTGATCCCATTAGCAACGATGAAAACGAAATTAAATTAGCGCAAAAGTTAGATTTTTTAAAAGATTGCATTGCCGTTTATTGCCGGGCTTGTGGTGCGTCTGCGGTGCGACAATTGTTATCTTTGGGCGTGCAGCGGGTAAAAGTCGTTGAAGGTGCAGTTATAGAAGAACTTATCGAAGCACTTCAGCAAGAGTTATTACAAGGTCCTTCTACTTGGTTGGCAAAAGCAATCACTAAAAATACCTTAGATTTAAACCGCTTTCACGACATGGAAATGCAAGGTTGGGACGAATAAATTCGTGAGCAACATTCGAAATTTATTAATATTTCGAACGACTTAAAATTAACAAGCTTTCTACAAAAAATATTGGAGAGAACAATGTCTGAAGCAGTTGCAGTTTCTGAAGATTTAATGGCGCAACCATTTGTACGGCAAATGGTACTGCAGCTTAGAGCTGTAGATAGCTACGGCACCTACGATAACTGGAGTGATGAAAAAGTTGTAGATCCGCTGATTTTAACCAAAGAGCGTAAGCGTGAAATTCCAGTAGTTGGCGACCCAGATGAAGTTGTTATTTCACGATTAAAAGCTTATTACAACGCATTAGCGTCAACCATTGAGCAACGTACTGGATTAATGGCTGTACCTGTTGTTAATTTAACACACGAAGGATTTGGCCGCGCGTTTATTGTTGTCGGTAAATTAATTGCATTGGATAAAACCCTTCGCGATGTGCACCGCTTTGGCTTTCCGAGTTTAGAAAAACTCATTGAAGACAGTGAGAAGCTCGTTCAAAAAGCGGCTCAGCTGATAGAAGATCACAGAGTTGTTGCTGAGCTTTAATCATTTAAATGTAAATATTTGGAAATTTTTACCGATTAATAGATTGAGGTGAAAACATGACAGACGACGCTTTAAAAGCACTTCAAAAAGATGTACGTAAAAAAAAGCGTATTGCTACCGAATTAGCTTCAGAAGTGCATGACTTGGTGGAAGACAGACTTTGGACAGATTTCGACAATCTAGCCGAAATTGCTGAAAAAACCGCTGCTGCGTGCCGGGAGTGGGCCATCGCGGCCAAGCAACTGGAAGAAGCAGAAGCTGCGATTGCTTAATATTCAGCAAATTGTAGGTGATCTAGAGTTTCTAACAACACAAATTGTGTTGCTAATTTTGAAAACAGTAGCTGATTCAATTTATGTCCTCTGATGAATGTTCCCATGATTTAATCAGAGGTCTCTATAAATACTAAATAGCCTGATTTACTGAAAATAGTCTATGGAGGTCAATCATGTCTGGCGGAAAGATTGTTGGTCACACACGTGGTGGAGAAGAGTGGACTCCTCAATTCGTTGTCGCGCTCGATCAATCAACCTGTATTGGTTGTGGCCGTTGTTACAAAGTGTGTCCTAGAAATGTGTTTGAATTGGTCGAGCGTGGCTCTGTAGAAAATTTAGATGATGACGACGACTTTTACGATGATGACGACGAAATGATGGTTATGTCGATTTCAAATGAAATGGACTGCATTGGTTGTATGTCGTGTTCTAAAGTATGTCCGAAAAATTGTCACAGCCATCAAGAAGCGGCATAAATTAATTCGCAGTAATCATTCAACAATTCATCAATACTACAATTCATCAATACTACCCAGCCTAAGACTAGGAGGCCGATTATGCCACGTCCAGAAAAACACGTATTTATATGCGCGCAAACTCGTGCTGAAGGTCATCCACGTGGCAGCTGTGGTCAAACAGGAGCCGTGGATGTATTTCAAAGCTTCGCCAATGAAATTAATCAACGGCAATTAATGGGTAAGGTTGCCTTAACCAGTACCGGTTGTCTTGGCCCGTGTCAGGTTGGTGTCAATGTTTTGGTCTATCCAGAGGGCGTTATGTATTGCCAAATAACACCGGATATTGTTCCAAAAATTGTCGAGCAGCATTTAATGAATGGCGATCCAGTTACTGAAAAGATTGCACCGGCAGAGATTTGGTAACAATTTATCGAGTAGTAGCAATGGATACATCTGTATTGATTTCTAAAGTTTCTTCTGCAAATGCATCGCCAGATAAGATCAAATATATTGGTGGCGATCGAATCTATTTTTCCCGAAAAATTCCAGACGACTTAGCACTGGAACTAAATCGATTGTTGGATATGGATTTCTCAAAATCCGATCAAAATTCGCTAGTAAAAGGCAATTTATACTTAGAGGAAAGGCTACTCGAAATACACGAACAATGGCCGGGTTGTGTAGATCCATACATGGCATTGTTTAAGTTTTATTTTCGGGTGGTGCGTTATCAAGAAGCTGAGCGTATGGTTTGGCGATTAATGACGCTATTATCGGATCGAAACCAGTTTTGTAAAAATTATCGTTTACTCAAACCTTGCACGACCAATTGGCTATTACACGATTCCGATCCAAGACATTTCTTGTTCTGCCTGAAAGCACTGGGCGTAATACGTCTGCGACGAGGCAAAGTTTTTTTGGCGAAAAAGGTGTTGTCAAAATTAGAAGAGCTAGACCCTAATGACGAAATTGGTGGATCAAACTTTTTATTTATCGCGCGCTCATTTGATGAATGATCTATGAATACAGCACTATCCTCCAAAGACTTGGAATCTGTTCTTTTAGAAAAGCGTGAAATACTGCAAAGCATCTGTCAGGCCATGCGCGTGCAGCTAATTGAAGTTGGTTTGCAGGATAATTTAAACACCTTACCAAGGCCCGAACTCGCACAATATTCTTTAAGGATTGATCCGTTCGACAGCAGCGAAACCTTATTTGGTATTTGGCGCGATCAACATGGAAATCAAACCGGAGAAATACAAGTTCACAGCAGTGGGCGCGTTTACGCTGAAGCCGATGTGGTACGCAATCATCCAAAAGACGGCCGTTGGTTTGTAGAAGCTGTTACCGCATGGGGTAACGGTGACGATATTAAAACCGAATTACGATTACTGCCTGCGTTGTGAGTAGTTAATCTATGTCGCCTTGGTATCTTTATGACGAATTGATAAAAGAAGCGAGTAACATACTCTCTCCCAATACAAACAAGCTCCTATCGGTAGACAATCCTGCCATTATTAAAGAAATCTGCTTAGGCATTAATTGGTCGTATTTAAGCGCCGGTTTTTTAACGGAGAAATATGACCTTAGAGTGTCTAATTTTTTCTCACAGCAAGGTATTTTTTTCAGCCCCAAAAATATTGCCAGAACCTTGCCGTGGTCGGGTAGTTTAATAAATTCGCCCATTCAACAATATTTTACGTCTATTAAAAGTTGGGAATGGGCCGAAGCAACCGTTGGCGCACTTGCCATAAATACGGTTATTAATTCCCTTTCTACATTGTTGAATAATGCGGAAAATATTGATGACTCGCAGTCAATTCCCGGAAATCTAACGGTTTTTAAACATTTTTTTTCCGCAGTTGCATGGTAAGCAAGTATCGGTAATTGGCCGGTATCCTGGTTTAGAAATACTGTTAAAGCAAAACGATATAAATCCCGAGTTGTGGACGATCATCGAAAAAAATCCACAAGGTAATGATTACCCTGATGTGGCGGCTTATTACTATCTATCAGAATCTGACTGGGTCTTTATTACGGCCTCCAGTATTGTTAATAAAACATTACCGATGTTATTGGAGCGTTGTAAAGACGCCAATGTGGTATTAATGGGGCCAAGTTTACCTTGGTCAGCTGTCTGGAAAGAACTTGGCGTAAATTACCTCGCGGGTGTTGAAGTATTGTCTTTGAGTGGCGTGCAAGAAGTAGTAATGCAAGCCGGTGGCACACAACTGTTTGAAGGCCCTGTTGCATATAAAATATTGGCCCTATAAATACCAAATTTAATCCTCTTTAATTTTAGAACAATTTCTACTCATGCAATTCCTACCCATGTTAGAACCGCTAGAAAACCCATCACAGAACTGGCCACTACGATTTGTTATTATTCATTTACACCCAACAAGTACACGCTTACGATTTTTAATAAATCAAACCGGTCATCTATCCCTTCCTAGTAAGTTACCCTCATTATCAGAAATTATAGAAAATGATAATTCACTCCTTTCGCAGAAAATATTATCAAATTCCAATGTAGTCACTCATCCGTCATCGTACTTAAAAAAATTATGCACAAAGCACGCTTTGCCGTTAGAACAGCTGGATATTGTGAGTGAATTTAAGACAACGATAGACACTCCGGGATGTTTAATGAATGTGTTTTTACTGCGTGTATCCAGCGAGCAACCCTTCCAGGCGCCAATGTCATGGCGCTGGATCGAATTGCCGGATAGTTTTCAGTTAATTAGCATAGAACGTTTAATAATGAAGAGAATATACGAGTTCTATTTAGATTAGACCGTAATAGATGCTTAAATTAACGACTTAAATCATCGCCAACAATTTCTATATCTTCTGGCCAGCAACCAATTGGCGGGCCGAGTTCAGCGCTTTCATTACCCTTTTCAAACTGTACCAAAAATATTTCTTGGTCTTCGTTTTCTTCTAAATGCCCAAAGTTAACAATTACACCACGGGTACCTTTCGAAACCAATAATTCTTCTTCGGCTTTTTCGGGAAAGCTGCCGTCGTTCAATATATCTTTTGTGGCAAAAATTGTGTCACCCGGTTGTAGCATATAAGGCATGTTGGCGTCCTCTTGGGTTGTCGTGAATGTTACAAAGCGTTGTTGGTGGTGATCTTTAAAACAGCTGTGTCGCTTATCGATTCTTACTAAATCGTTGATTTTTATCAAAAAAAGTTTGGTAAAAATCGATGGTATAAGCGTTGCACTTTTCCTTGAGTACTTATTTCATCGAGCTTGATTGGGTCACAACAATCTTTAGGTGCTCTAAAACGCTCTTTTACACTTTTGCACACACAATGATTTGCAAACAGTTTGCCACGAGGAGATACAACAAATGGTTATCTTAACTGAAAGCGCAGTGAAAGCAGTTAGCCGTTTTATCGAAAATAGCGAGAAAAATATCGCTGGTTTGCGCATCAAGGTCGATGGTGGTGGTTGTTCAGGTTTTCAATACGGTTTAAGACTTGAAGATTCCATTTCAGAAAACGATACAGTGCATGAAATCGGTGGCATTAAAATGTTGATCGACAAAGCCAGCGAACCTTTGCTGCAAGGTGTGAAAGTCGATTTTATTGATAGCATGGAAGGCAGTGGTTTTAAATTTGAAAACCCAAATGCAACGGCAAGTTGTGGCTGCGGAAAATCTTTCTCAGCGTAATTAAGTATCTGCATGTTAGCAGTACTCACTAAAGAACCGTGAATTGAGAGAAATAGAGCAATATTAATTTAATCAATATCGCATTCGAGCTAAGGCTCGATCGGAACAGTAGATTTTGGAGGATTGGCCATGTGGGATTATTCTGAGAAAGTTAAAGAACACTTTTTTGATCCAAAAAACGCAGGTGCTGTAGCGGATGCAAATGCCGTTGGTGATGTCGGCTCAATAAATTGTGGAGACGCGCTGCGTTTAACCTTAAAGGTAAATCCAGAAACCGAAATTATTGAAGATGCGGGATTTCAAACATTTGGTTGCGGATCTGCGATTGCGTCTTCTTCGGCATTAACCGAAATTATCAAGGGTAAAACCTTAGATGAAGCCTTGTTAGTGACTAATCAAGATATTGCCGATTATCTTGATGGATTGCCGCCAGAAAAAATGCATTGCTCGGTAATGGGTCGTGAAGCGCTACAAGCAGCGGTTGCAGATTATCGTGGTGAAGAGTGGAAAGATGATCACGAAGAAGGTGCGTTAATTTGTAAATGTTTCGCCATTGATGAAATTATGGTTGAAGAAACCATTCGCGCCAATAATCTTCACACTGTAGAAGAAGTTACCAACTATACCAAAGCCGGCGGTGGTTGCTCTTCCTGTCACGAAGCCATTGAAGGCGTATTAACGCGTGTTCTTGCCGAAAAAGGTGAATCATTTATGGCGCCAGCCATTGGTGGTGCGCCTGTAGCGGCTCCAGTTGTTGCAGCTAAACCAAAACCCGCGGCTAAAGCCAGTGGTAATTTAAAACGCATTCGCATTATCGAAATGGTTCTTGAATCTATTCGCCCTAATTTACAAGCCGATAACGGCGACGTTGAATTAGTGGATGTTGATGGTAAAAATATTTATGTGCATTTAACCGGTGCTTGTAATGGTTGCCAAATGGCAGCAATGACTTTAGGTGGTATTCAACAGCGTTTAATCGAAGAGTTGGGAGAATTTGTAAAAGTTCTGCCAGATACCGAAATGCCCGTTGCAATGGAAGGAGCGTAATCATGTCTGATATTTACATGGATAATAACGCAACCACCATGGTTGATCCGGCGGTTGTTGAAGAGATGATGCCATTTTTTTCTGAACAATTTGGTAATCCGTCGTCGTTACACAGCTTTGGTAACAAGGTTGGAATGGCGCTAAAAAAAGCGCGTAAACAAGTACAACGATTAATCGGTGCTGAATTCGATTCCGAAATTATCTTTACCTCTTGCGGTTCAGAGTCAGATTCAACGGCAATTTTATCGGCACTAAGAGCGCAACCTGAACGCCGCGAAATTATTACCACGGTTGTTGAGCATCCTGCGGTATTAAATTTGTGTGAATATTTAGAAACCGAAGGCTATACCGTTCATTATTTAAAAGTAGACAATAAAGGTCGTTTAGATTTAGACGAGTACAAAAAATTATTGTCCGATAAGGTTGCTGTTGTCAGTATTATGTGGGCAAATAATGAATCTGGTACTATTTTTCCTGTCGAAGAAATGGCAGAACTTGCTCACAATAAAGGTATTATGTTCCATACCGATGCCGTGCAAGCAGTAGGTAAAATTCCTATCGATCTTGAAAATAGCTACATTCACATGTTGTCTATGTCGGGTCATAAATTACACGCACCTAAAGGTGTTGGTGTACTGTATTTAAAACGTGGTACTCGCTTCCGTCCATTGTTACGCGGTGGTCATCAGGAGCGTGGTCGACGGGCAGGTACCGAAAACGTGGCAAGTATTGTTGGTCTTGGTAAAGCGTGCGAAATGGCCGGTTCACATATTGAATTCGAAAATACTCACGTAAAAGCCATGCGCGACCGTTTACAAGAAGGAATTCTTGCCGCCGTTCCAAATTGTTTTGCCACGGGCGATGTTGAAAATCGTTTGCCTAATACCGCGAGTATTGCGTTCGAATTTATCGAAGGTGAAGCCATTTTATTATTAATGAATAAAGTAGGCATTGCGGCATCAAGTGGTTCTGCCTGTACTTCGGGTTCGCTAGAACCTTCGCATGTTATGATGGCCATGGGTATTCCGTACACCGCGGCACATGGAACGGTTCGTTTTTCTCTATCGCGTTATAACACCATGGAAGAAGTTGAACGTGTTATTGCAGAGGTTCCTGGAATTGTTGCCAAGCTGCGTAAGCTTTCGCCTTACTGGGGAGAAAACGGCCCAATTGAAAATCCTGAATCCGCATTTGCACCAGTTTATGCGTAATGATTGATTTACGCGTAATGATTGATTAACACGTTTATTAGATGAGCTTTATGAATTTTTAACTGAGCAATACAATTTTTGCTCAGTTAATAGATTCGTGCTTTAAACGTGCGTAAAATTGTGAAATTCCTAATTAGGGATTAATCCATCCATACTTCTACCAACCTCCGAGAAGTAGCTCTACTCTTCTGAAGCGAAATGCTTTAACGCGTCTTCGGGCGCGGTTTTTTTATTTGAACGTTGTTTAAATTCAAACTGCCTCTCTTACATTTCTAATATCTCGTCTGCGCTAATCACTCACAACACAGTTATTGAGCGAGACACAGCTTGCTTTAAATCGTACTTTTTTTGTAGCTTAAAATCGAAATTTTCTGCCGGACTCAATAAGAGTTTATTTGTCGTAATTACGACAAGCGTTAATGCTTTGTTATGTTTGTTGAAGATTTATTACCGACAAAATCTATATCTTAATGATTTTTATAGAATTTTTTTGTGGAATGTCAGTTGCAGCACAGTAGAAGCCGTTAACGAATGAATTCAACCGTCGTTAAAGACCGGAAATAATTCGATTGGTGTATATACCACTATTCTATTGATTAGCTTGATAAAACAGGTGTTGAGCTATGAATAAAAATGTCGTAATTAATGATACAACATTGCGTGATGGCGAACAGAGTGCCGGTGTTGCATTTAGTTTAGAAGAAAAATTAGTGATTGCGACCAAGCTCGATGCCATGGGAGTACCCGAGTTAGAAATTGGTATTCCTGCCATGGGTGAAGATGAACGCGAATCCATGCGTCAAATTGCTGCGTTAAAATTAAACGCACGTTTAATGGCGTGGTGTCGAATGACAGAATTCGACCTTGAGGCGGCGCGTTTTACCGGTGTGCATTTGGTTGATCTTTCGATTCCTGTTTCCGACCAGCAAATACAATTTAAATTGGGTACCAATCGCGACGATGTTCTTAATAGAATTCGTAGGTTGGTTCCAACAGCGGTTGAGTTGGGATTTGAAGTTTGCGTAGGTTGTGAAGATGCATCCCGAGCCGATGAAGAATTTTTAGCACAGGTGTCAGAGGTTGCCGAAAGTTGCGGAGCGAGCAGAATTCGATTTGCAGACACCTTAGGTGCTCTTGATCCATTTACTACATTTGAACGCATTTCTAATCTACGTGCAGCAACCGGTTTGAATATAGAAATGCACGCCCACGACGATTATGGTCTTGCAACCGCAAACACGTTAGCCGCAGTTAAAGCCGGTGCAACGCACATTAATACCACGGTAAATGGTTTAGGTGAGCGAGCAGGTAATGCGCCGCTCGAAGAATTAGTGGTTGGTTTAAAATATCTGCATGGTTTAGATACCGGTATCAATACCAAAGCGATTGCTGATGTTTCTGAATACGTCGCTAATGCCTCGGGTAGACCAGTAGCTTGGCAAAAAAGCATTACCGGTGCCGGTGTTTTTATGCACGAATCTGGCATCCATGTTGATGGTTTATTAAAAGATCGCAACAACTATCAATCATTAGATCCGTTAGAGTTGGGCCGGGAGCATTTATTTGTATTAGGTAAGCATTCTGGTACAGCGCATTTAAATCGGCATTGCGAAAAATTAGGTATTCATCTGAATAAATCGCAATTACAACAATTGCTACAAAACGTCAGAAAATATTGCACAGAATTTAAAATAAGTCCTAGTGACTCGGTATTGATAGATTTTGCACATCAAATTCTACAGGCCGAAGAGATTGCAAAAATAGGCATAGAACTCGCAGTGTGAGAAATAGGTTTTATAAAACTCTCGATATATTTGAGGGTGTTTAAAAATTTTAGTGATCTTCAGATATTTTTGTTATCTTTAATTGTAGGTAAAAGCGATGGATCTACATGATTTTTCTGGCGGCGAAATGTATTTTGACGAGCAATTGTCTGAGCGAGTGTCAACATTAATCGAGATGGCGTCAGAAGCTTACGCCGAAGGCAATGCAGAGATTTCTTTGTTAAAAGCGTATTTTTTAGCACCTAAAAGCCTATCGGTATTAGTGGCTGTTTATCGATTCTATTATTATCAACATCGTTACGATGATGCTCTTGATTGCGCCGACAAAGCAATGACTATTGTTGCTGAAAAGTTAAATATGAATATTCCGTGGCGTAAACTGGACATGACAACATTAGGCTACGGTTTGATGACCTCAATGACATTAGTGCGCTTTTACCTATTGGCTTTAAAAGGTGCAGGTTATTTAAATTTGCGCCTAAATCGCATTGAAGAAGGCGTACAAATGTTAGAAAAAGTACGTGAACTGGACACAGAAGATCGATTGGGTACCGGTTATCTACTCGAAACCGTAGAGAGCTATCAACGAAGAAAAGCCGCTAATTTTGGTAAGTTAACGGTCGTCGCTTAAAAGTTTACGCAATAAAAAATTGTGATTAAGACGTTGATGAATTAATCGTAGAAATGAATCATAAAGCAGATGTTCGAAATACGGTTTTTAAGATTTTTAAGAGTACCTTCGCTAAGCATTCAAACATTATAACAACAATATTTAATTTAAATTGGTTCACAATACAGGTGATGTTATGAGTGATCTAGAGTTTTTAGAAGAGTTAGAAGAATTGAGTTCAGCAGAAGATTTTTTGGAATACTTCGAAATTGAATTTGATCAGAAAGTTGTTTTTGTAAATCGCCTACACATAATGCAACGCTTTCATGATTATCTTGAAAAAGCTAAACCATCTATGTCTTCTGAAGAAAATGAAGATGTACTAAAAGATGTTTATAAGCAATTATTGACCAACGCTTATCAAGACTTTGTAGAGTCGGATGCGATTACAGAGAAGGTGTTTAAAGTATTTCGCATGCACGAACCGCAAACTACCTTTGTACCTCTAGACTCTATTTTGGAGTAATTTACCATGAAGCCCAGATACGATTACGGAACCGAAGTCAGACTCACCCGTAATGTACGAAATGACGGTACATATCCGGGTGAAGAGGTGGGTTCAATGTTGGTTCGTCGTGGTGAAATAGGTTCCATCTATGATGTTGGAACCTATCTGCAAGATCAAATTATTTATCGTGTGCACTTTTTAGAGGCCGGTAAAACCGTCGGTTGTCGAGAGGAAGAATTAATCTTAGCAGATGCACCATGGATACCGAATCGATTTGAGTTTCGTGAAAAAGTGTTTTGTAAAATTCGTGTTGAAATTGGTGGTGATCTCATTGCCGACAAGGCCGACGAAGGTGAAATAGAAAAAATCGTTAAGTCGGATGATATGGTTAAATACCATGTTCGATTTAACGGTAGAGTGTTCCTATTTCCGGAAAAAATACTAGCCGCAAGCCTAGAAGAAGTCGAAAACCCGGAGTTAGATCGGGTTGCTGTATAGCTAACTCGTTAGCAATTGCCGTTTTTATAGGAAACTCTGATTAACTTAGAGTTTCTTGCGATACAGGCATATGTCGCCAATTTCAAGAACGGTAAGTGATTGAAATTGTGAAGAAGTTAGAAAGCGCATTTTCAATTTCTGCCCTCTGAATTAAATCACGGATGGTTTATCAGAGATTTCTATAGTTTTTTGTGATTAACATTCTAAATGCTTACCAAGCTTAAAATATCTGCCTATGAACGCTACCGAACTCAATACCTATGAATTTCGTTATGCCGTACTTCAGGTTGCGGCAGGAAGATTTGGCGAGTCTTATCACTCATTAGATAGTACCAAAAAATACGAAGCCGAGAAAATTGCCCGTACACAGCTCGCGCTGCAAAAACGTATTCTAGAAAGCAAAGAAGCTTCTCAAGTTGTCATTAGCGATTTACAAGTTCAACAAGAGATCAACAATATTGCCGCACGATATGCAAACAGTGAAGAATTCGAAAAAGAACTCGAAAAGAATAATCTCGATAACGAAAGCCTTGCACAAGCTGTTTCAAGAAATTTACGGGTGGATGCCGTCATGGATTTGGTGTCTGCATCGGTACCAGAATGTACCGAGACCGACGCAAAACTCTATTACTACATGAACACTGACAAGTTTGATCAACCAGAGACTCGTCAAGCCAGACACATACTTATCACCGAAAATCCAGATTTCCCTGAAAATTGTCGAGACCAAGCCCGGCGCCGAGCTGAACAAATTGCCCAGCGTCTGCAAAAAAAGCCTAAGCGATTTTCGGAACAAGCCATGAAATATTCAGAATGCCCTACGGCCATGAATGGTGGTGAATTAGGTCGTGTAAAACGCGGTATCTTATTTTCAAGCGTTGAAAATACCTTGTTTGCATTAAAGTCTGGGCAAGTAAGTGATGTGGTCGAATCGCCTATGGGTTTTCATGTAATTTACTGCGAAAAAATTTACCCACAAGGTTCCGTGCCTTTACATGACGCCCTTCCTATTATTATTGAAAAACTAACCGATCGCGATCGGAAAAATCATCAGCGTAATTGGTTGAAATCATTAGCCTAAGCATCACGAGTATCAAATTCGATTAGAAAGAGGTCTCATCTATGACAGAGCAAACCCCAGTAGCAGAATGTTCATTTTGTGGTGTAAAAAAATCTCCTGATGTACCGCTAATTTCCGGCAATAACGGTATGATCTGCGAAGGCTGTGTGAGTCTTGCTCATCAAGTCGTATCCAGCTGGGGACGAAAAAAACAAAGCGCGGCTATGATTAATAGTTTGCGCACACCCAAAGAAATTAAAGAACATTTAGACAGTTATGTTATCGGCCAAAATAGCGCTAAAGAAACCCTGTCGGTGGGTGTTTATAATCACTATTTAAGGCTTCTAAATCAGGGCGACGATGCCGAGGTTTTGCAGGTTGAGGCAGGTACAGAGCTGGAAAAATCCAATGTCATGATGGCAGGCCCATCGGGTACGGGTAAAACGCTACTGGTAAAAAGTCTCGCTAAAGTTATTGGTGTTCCCATTGTTATTGCCGATGCTACCACCTTAACGCAAGCCGGATATGTGGGCGATGACGTTGATAGCGTATTACAGCGTTTGTTAGAGGCATCAGACGGTGATGTTAACCGTGCAGAATGGGGCATTGTTTATATCGATGAAATCGACAAGCTCGCCCGTGCCAGCGCCGGTGTGACTGCTGTTCGAGACGTCTCTGGTGAAGGCGTTCAACAAGCTCTGTTAAAGATGGTTGAAGGTTCGAAGGTAAAATTGTCTAAGGGTGATAAACGCCGCGGTAATGGCGAAGAAGTCATGTTAGATACGACCAATATTTTGTTTATTGTTGGTGGTGCTTTCCCTGGCCTAGATAAAATAGTTGCCGAACGTGTGCAACCGTCAAAACGTGGTATTGGTTTTTCTGCGACTAACATACTTTCTGAAAACGAAAAGAAAACCAATATTGAAACCTATCCAATGATGAGCCCTGAAGACTTTCAGCAATTCGGTATTATTCCAGAATTTATTGGCCGGTTCCCAATTATTACCTTCTTAGAAGAGCTTGATATCGACGCTCTGTTAAGAATTCTTCAAGAACCTAAAAATGCTTTGGTTAAACAGTATCGCCAATTATTTAAATACCAAGGTGTAAATCTAGAGTTTACCGAGGCTGCATTAAAATTAATTGCACAAAAAGCCCTAGACCGTGGCACAGGAGCACGTGGTTTAAGAGGCATAATGGAAGCGGTATTGTTAAAGACGATGTTTGAAATACCTTCCAAACCGAATATCACTACCTGTATTGTTGATGAACAACAGGTTAATGATGCCGCAGAGATTATCGTATCTGAAATCTTAGGTACACAGGAGCAAGTGGTTGAGCGAGTCTCCGGCGACACCGAAGCCCAAGAAAGAGCGATAAGTAATTAATATTACGATTACTATTTTTATCAAAAGTTAAAGCAGTTACCGTTAAAACAGTTAGAGTGCTGTTTTCTTACTAAACAACTCTATCTGTTTTAACCGAGCTTATATTGCCATCCATTTCTTAAATAAAAATTATCTATTTTGTGATTCTTCCATTAAAATAAGTTTCTGGCCTTTTTAGTTAAGGTCTTGATCGAATGTGTAGAATACCATTTACTTTTTGAATTTTTAGCCAACCGACATCAGAAGTAAATCGAAGTTGCTGTAACGGAAAGTCAAAATCGGCATCGTTAGCAGCGCTGATAATTGCATCAGCAATCCACTTTATAAGTTGTTTGCCTTCGTCGGAAGTTCTGCCTCCATTATTATATCCCTGACCATATTGAGTTGTGGTATAAAAATGTGCGTTACCGGCATTTACTAATCCTTGTATTTGAGCCCAATGACCCGGTAATCCCGGCAGAGTTTTAAATAGATCAGCAACTCGTGTGGTTGTTAAACCTCGCGCCCAAACTGCGGCATTTGTGTTGGGCATTGTTGGGGCGTGTCTGTCTTCGGCAATCGCTCTTTGTTTTACATTGCCTTTGAGCTGTCCAAATTTTGACATGTTTTTTCTCCGGGTTACTCTTTCTTTGCAGAGACAATCGCTGCCACGATTTCCAACACAAAAAATCAGTGATAGAGATAATTACAGCGTCTCTTGAAATTACTCTTAAACACTATAGCCGAGAATTATTATGGAGTTTATTACAGCGGATTACAGATATAATATATGCGAATATTTAAGTGAGCTTATTATTTTTAGTAGCAGTAAAGATCTTTTTGGGCAAGTATAGGTCGTTAAATCGAACAAGTTTCTATAGGAACCTCTGATTAACTCATTCATGATTTAATCAGAGGACAGAAATTGAAAATGCGATTTCCAATTTCTTGACAATTT
>CALMJT010000137.1 GCA_937864365.1 uncultured Alteromonadales bacterium
CGAAGCCGATGTCTGCCCATGTAAGGGATGAAATCGACTAAATAGATCTGCCCTAGAAAGTACCTATTCGAGCTGTATCCGCACTGTTGAATTTAAATCAGCTCAACGCCCCAGTTTCAGTAACTTTGGCGAAAAGAACCCACTTACACTGACTAATCCGCCTAAAATCCCCGCTACAAGAAAAATAGCTCCGACATCAAAAATTTCTCCCAGAGGTGTTATCAGCAACAACCCAATGGGAGCCGCAAGGCTCATCATCGAGTTCATAATGGACAAAACACGTCCTTGAAGATAATTTGGGATGATGGTCTGCAACAATGCCGTCAGAGGTGCACTACCGAAAACAAAACACACACCACTGATGACCCACCACGCAACGGCAACGCCAAATAGGCTGGATGGAACCAGTGCCGTTAATGCGACGGCAAAACAAGACGCAGCAAACCCTGCCAGAATCCAGTAAATAGGGGTTTTTAATTGCATAGCAGCAACAGCTAAGCCACCCAAGACCATCCCTACACCCGACAAGCCCTCCATCAAAGCCACTTGATTAGCGCCGCCGCCAAAATATTGTTTAACCAACAGCGGTAATAATGTAAATGACGGCATAATCACAAGTACCGTCGTCGCCAGCAGCAGGAATAATCGGGCTAGTCCCGGAGTATTTCGAATGGTATCAATACCTTCCTTGAACTCACTGACCATACTTGTATCAGCCTTACGGACTGCTCGACTCTGAGGAATTGCGAATATCAACAGTGGTATCACAGCACAAAGTGCAGTGAACACATCTATAGATAGGGCCCAGCCGATTGGCATGACACTTATAGCAAGGGCCCCCAGCGGCGCTGCAATCACCACGGTCATGCTTTGTAAAGCCTGATTAAGTCCAGCGGCTCGCATCAAGAAACTTTTGGGGACTAGCATATATGTGCTCGCTGCCGCTGCTGGTGCCTGAAATGCTTGCATCGCACTGCGGATCCCCAACATCACCCAGATATGCCATATCTCGATACTTTCGGTATTAAACAGCACGATGAGCGCCGCCATGCATATCGCGCTGACAACATCAGGAATGATCATCAAAAGTCGGCGGCTGTAACGGTCTGCAAGTACTCCACCCAGTGGACTAAGCAGGGCTTGTGGCAGTAAAGCCACAATACCTGCAATAGCCAACGCACTGACACTGCCGGTGGTATCCGTGATCCACCATAGCAGCACAAACTGAGTCAGGGCCGACCCACACAGAGAAAGCGCCTGCCCAATAAAAATAGCCCAAAACCTTAACGGCCAGTCGGGACCGGGATCACTTTGACCACATGTATCGCGGTCAGAAAGATCCCGAGTAGGTTCAGACGCTGCCTGATTCAACATGATACTTAGTGTACTCCCGTCTCTGCTTTATTTAAAAAGGAGCCACCAAGGGCTTTATACAAAGCCACATAGTTCGCGAGCTCCGCACCACGCAAATCAATCAGAACCTGACGTTCGGCATAAAGTTGACGTTGTGCATCAAGTAGTTCTAAGCGGCCATCAACACCTGCCCGGTATCTAAGCAGGGATAACTCCGCTCGTTTAGACGCGCTGCTTACGGCTCTCTTTTGTGCCTTTATTTGCCGTCCAAAAGTCTCCAAACCGCTTAATCCGTCAGCCACATCTTTGAATGCCGTTTGGAAGGTCTGTTCATAAGCTATGACTGCACCGGATTTTCGGATCTCCGCCAAGCGGAGTTCCGATTTCAATTTACCAGCATTAAATATCGGTATATTAATTTGCGGGGCAAAACTCCAAACCCGGCTGTCACTATCAAACAGATTCTTCACTTCTGAACTGCTATAACCTGTTGAAGCCGTCAGCGAAATCCGTGGAAAAAATGCAGCCCGAGCTGCGCCAATATCTGCATTTGCAGCTTTCAGATTTAACTCGGCTTGCATTACATCAGGGCGATTAAGGATTAATTCTGACGTTAAGTTGGCAGGCATCACCTGAAGTGGCTGAGTTTCTAACACTGACTGTTTTGATAAACCTTCAGGTAGTGTTTTTCCTATCAACAGCTGAAGAGCATTGTTAGATAGGGCCAGCACACGCAGCCGGGCCTGCAAATCAGCTTCAGCACTCGCAACCTGTCCTTCGGCTTGCGCAACATCTAAGCCACTGCTTTGTTCAGCGGCTCTCAGTTGGCGAGCTAACAGCAGTGAATGCTCCCAATCAGCCAAAGTCTGCTGTGCAAGCAAAAGTTGCTCTTGAGCAAGCAACTGTGCGTGATAAGCATCTGCAACCGCACTTATTAAAACCAACTCTGCTGATTTTTGCCCCTGTTCCGTTGCAAGATACCGGTAAAAGGCTGCTTCACTCATTGAACGTGCATAACCGAACAAGTCTATTTCAAAAGCGCTCGTCCCCAAGCCAACTGCGTGTTCAGAGGTTGTACTTACACCTCCAGTATCATTCTCTCCACGCTGGCGAGTTCCGCTGATTGTGGCATCAACAGAGGGCAACATATATGAACGCTGGATACCATACTGAGCCTTTGCAGCGGCCACGTTTAAAGTAGCCAGCCGCAAGTCTTTGTTATTTTCCAGCGCTAAACCAATTAACTGCTGCAACCTTGGCTCTTTGAACACTGATTGCCAAGACAAATCCACTGCCGATTTTTGCGACACGTTTTCGGTATTTAGCTGGTTGTAGTTCAGCGTATCTACTGGTGGCCTTTGATAATCTGGTGCCAGTGTGCATCCGGTTAGTAAAGATACGCAAAGCAGGCTAAAAATATTTAACTTCATTACACCGACTCCTCGTTGCTCGCTTGAGGTTTGCTAGTTGCTTTCTTGCGGGATGCAGAAAAACGCTCTTGGATACTCATGACAAGCACGAAGAATACCGGAACGAAGTAAATTGCAAGCACTGTGGCAGTGACCATTCCTCCAAAGACACCAACACCGATAGCTGCCTGTGTTTCTGCACTTGCACCAGAAGCGAAAACTAGTGGCAATACACCAAGACCAAATGCAAGTGACGTCATCAGGATGGGTCTTAATCGCAGTCTGGAAGCTGTCACCGCTGCGTCAATTAACCCATGACCTTCTTCACGAAGCTGCTTCGCAAACTCGACAATCAAAACAGCGTTTTTGGCCGATAAGCCAATAACGGTGATCATACCAACTTTGAAGAACACGTCATTTGACATTCCAAGCAACAATACCGAACCTACAGCGCCGAGCAGGCCTAATGGCACCACCAGCATTACTGAAACCGGAATAGCCCAGCTTTCATATAAGGCTGCAAGTACCAAAAATACGACTAACATCGAAAGAGCCATGAGCATTGGCGCTTGAGAGGCTGACTGCCTTTCTTGCAAAGACTGTCCTGTCCAAGCGATATCAAAACCCGGAGGAAGCTGAGCTGCGAGGCGCTCCATTTCGTCCATCGCCTCGCCACTTGAGAATGTCGGAGCAGCACCACCGGCGAGTCTGGCCGAGGGTAGTCCTTGAAAACGCATCAATTGTAATGGTGTCGCACCCCATTTAGGTGTAACGACTTCTGATAGAGCAACCATGCCACCACTGACATTTCGGACACGTAATTTCAGGATGTCTTCAATTTGCATTCGAGATTTTGAGTCAGCCTGAATAATGACTTGTTGCATCCGCCCACGGTTAGGGAAATCATTGATGTAACTCGACCCCATTGCCGTGGAGAGCATATCGCTGATTGCAGCAAAGGACACACCCAAAGCCTCTGCTTTCTGCCGGTCAATATGAAGAGTAATCCCAGTACCCGCAGGCAGACTGTCGGCATAGACCCCGGTAACAATTTTACTATTGTTAGCGAGCTCTAACAGCTTGGCTTGTGCAGCTTGAAGGGCTTCATACCCCTGATTACTGCGGTCGATCAAGCGCATAGAAAAGCCTGATGAATTGCCTAACTCGTCAATAGCAGGTGGCATGATACTGAACACCAATCCTTCACCAGCGGTTTCGGCCATGGTCATGTAGGCGTAGTAGACTTCCTCCCACGCATTTGCACCATTTCGCTCATCCCAGTCCTTCAGCATGGTAAAACTAACCGCTGCATTCGTGCCAGAGCCAGACAAGCCGTAACCTAGGATCGATATATTCGACTTAATACCCGGTCTTGTTGCTACGTACTCTTCAAAAGATTTCACCACCGCAGAGGTGCGTTCAGTGGTTGCATCTGAAGGCAGTAAAAAGCTGGTAATGAAATAACCCTGATCTTCTTCTGGCAAAAAGGCTGACGGTAATTTACCAAAAGAGTACACCAGCATGCCGACCAGCAGCGCAAACATCAGCATCACCCGGCCAATCCGCTTGGTCAGTTTGCTGACTCTCACACCATAGCGATCTGTCATCCGGTCGAACCGACGATTAAACCAACCGAAAAATCCCGTTTTCTCGGCATGGCCATGGCTGATTGGCTTTAACAATGTTGCGCACAGAGCAGGCGTGAAAGTTAATGCTAAAAAGGCAGAGAATAAAATAGAGATGGCCATTGAGAGCGTGAATTGTTGATAAATCACGCCAACGGAACCGCTTGCTAAAGCCATTGGAATAAATACGGCGGTCAGCACCAGCGTGATACCAATAATTGCGCCGGTAATTTCTTTCATTGCTTTAACGGTAGCATCACGTGGCGACAGACCCTCTTTTGCCATTAAACGCTCGACGTTTTCGACAACAACAATCGCATCATCCACGATGATACCGATAGCCAACACCATCCCGAACATCGTGAGGACGTTGATAGAAAAACCGGTTAACATCATAACGGCGAATGTACCCAGCAACGCGATTGGAGCGACAATTGCTGGTATTAAGGTGTAGCGGACATTCTGCAAAAACAGGTACATTACGAGAAACACAAGAACCATTGCCTCAATTAACGTATGAGCGACTTTCTCAATCGAAATTTTTGCAAATGGCGCAGTATCGAAGGGAACTGAATAACTCATCCCAACGGGCATCGTCTGCTGAAGCAACTGCATGCGTTCTTTAACACGCTCAGAGGTCAGTACTGCGTTCGCGCCGGGCGCAAGTTGTATAGCCGCTGCTGTTGCTGTTTTTCCGTCTTCTCGCGTCAGAAATGCGTAAGATTGAGCACCTAACTCAACACGAGCAACGTCGCCCAATACCAGTTTTGCACCACTTCCCTCAGCTCGAAGCACGATGTTTGCAAATTCTTCCGGAGTTTCTAACTGACCTTTCGCCATTAATGGGATTGCAACTTTCTGTCCCGCTGGCGCAGGTTCATCGCCAAGACGGCCCGGTGCAATCTGAATATTCTGCTGAGAGATCGCATTAGAAAGATCGGCCATCGACAAGTTATAAGCAGTGAGTTTTACTGGATCGACCCAAATCCGCATCGCTTGCTCGGCACCGAACAATTGAACGCGACCAACACCTTCAATTCGGCGTAACTCTTCGATGACGTTTCTGGCCATGTAGTCAGAAAGCGCCGTGCTATCGAAGCGATTGTCATCGGATTTAAGGCTGACAAGCATCAAAAAGCCCGAGGACGCAGCTTCGACAATCAGACCATTTTGTCTGACAGTTTGCGGCAAACGGGCTTCGATGGTTTTTAGTCTGTTTTGCACATCGACTTGCGCTAACTCAGGATTCACTCCGGGTTTAAAAGAAGCAGTAATAGTGGCAGCCCCTGACGTATCAGAAGATGACTCAAAATAGAGTAGATTCTTTAAGCTCGACAGTTCTCGTTCGATAAGACCGAGCACAGAATCATTCATCGTTTGGGGAGTTGCACCGGGATATACGGCTGTGATGGTCACCTGAGGCGGAGCAACAGAGGGATAGCGCTCAATCGGTAGCTGAGGTAATGCTATCAAACCAGACATGATGATAAAAAGTGCAACAACCCAAGCAAATACGGGGCGGTTAATAAAAAATTGCGGCATCTTAACTACTCCCGCTCGCCGGTTGAGGTATTACTGCTGGTTGCAGTATCTACAGTTGGTTGAACTCCGTTCGACGGAGTCACTTCAGCACCTTCACTCATCCGGTCGAGGCCGCTAACAATCACTTTGTCGCCAGCCTTAATACCCTTTTCGATTCGATAGCTGCGATCAATCAACTCTCCGAGCTGAACATAAACCTGACGCACTTTATTGCCTTCAGACAGCAGCCAAACCCATGCATCGTCTCCGGTTCTGGTGACCGCTTCCTGTGGTACGAGTAAGGCATCGTCGAAACTGGCCAGTGTGAGTCTGGCTCTTACAAACATACCGGGTAGTAATTCACGCTTTGTATTGTTCACCAAAATACGCACCAACACATCGCCAGTTGCCTCATCAACGGTAAGTCCAGAGAACAAGACTTTGCCTTTAACATCGAATGGCTTGCCACTGGCTTTTAGAATTTCAACATGCAATTCTTTTTTACCAGCCTCGGTCGCCTCTCTTAGCAAATCCAGTGATTCAGCAGGCTGGCGTACATCGACGTAAACCTCGTTGATTTGTTGTACCTTTGCCAGCGAAGTGTTGTCACTCGGACTGACCAAAGCCCCCTCAGAAACAATTGATTGCTCGATGCGACCGTTGATCGGCGAATCCACTGTTGAAAATTGTAAATCCAATTTTCGACGGGATAGCTCTGCTTTAGCCTGAGCAACCTCGGCAGCAGCCTGATCTTTGGCTGACACGGCGTCATCGTAGGTTTGCCTGCTAATGGCATCTCCTTCAACCAGCGGTTGCAAGCGTTTGACTTGAATTTGCGCTCTGCTCAGTGCAGCCTCAGCACGCATCAAAGCCGCAGCAGATGTTTCTACGTCAGCCTTAAACGGCGCTGGATTGATTTGGAAAAGTGGCTGACCAGCATGAACCTCTGCGCCTTGAACAAATAAGCGTTCTTGAATAATACCAGTGACTTGTGGTCTGATTTCGGCAACACGAACCGGCGCAACACGCCCGGTTAAATCATCGGTCAGTGCAACACGTGATGGCGTTACTTCCAGAATAGAAACTGATGGCGGTGGTGTTGTCATATCTGGTATTTCGGGGCTACACCCTGTTAAGGTGAGCAGTAACAAAGCATGTATCATATTCAGCTGCTTAGTTGATTTCATCAAATGTCCTCTTGAGCTATAGTCGGGAATTCTGTTTACATCTCAGTGTAGACAAAGAGTGTTGGCGTTTGAGGGAGCCAATGTGGAGGAATGATGGAGAAACCGTATTTATGCCAGAAAACTTTAAAATGACGACTCTCGCTCTATCTGGTCGAGATGAAAAAACGATTGGTTCCCCCTTGATCCTTATTGCTGAAGATGAGGCTGATATCGCTGATATCCTCTCTGGTTACTTGCGAAGAAGTGGGTTGCGATGTGAGATTGCGGAGGATGGCCGACGAGCGCTAGACCTGCATGCAACGCTAAAACCGGCACTGGTATTGCTGGATATTCAAATGCCGCAACTCAACGGCTGGCAGGTCCTATCCGAGATCAGAAATCGGGGCAATACACCTGTTATCATGCTTACAGCAATGGATCAGGACATTGATAAACTGATGGGGTTACGGATGGGCGCAGACGATTATGTCGTGAAACCATTTAATCCTGCCGAAGTTGTAGAGCGCGTTTTGGCGGTGCTTCGTCGTGTCTCACCTGAATCGCAAAAATCCAACAATCAGGTGCTCAAAGTATCCCCATTTCATATTGATTTGGAAACGTACGAGGTATTCATCGACAACCCCGATAGAAAACAAATATCGCTGACCATGACGGAGTTCAAGTTATTGGTTCAACTTGCAAAATCACCAAGAAAAGTATTTAGCCGGGCAGAGCTTCTAAGTCATTGCTTACCTGAGAGTGACGCTTTAGAAAGAACTGTCGATAGCCACATCTCTAAGCTTCGGAAAAAGCTAGAAAACCTTGGTGTAAAGGGGATCCCGTCTGGTTTAAGAGGTGTCGGTTATCGGTTATGGAGCCAAGAATGAAGTTGGTTGGTTTGAGTCGACAAATTGCATTTTCAATGATGGCAATTGCCTTGGGGGTGATACTTTTAGTCATTTTTACTGCATATGTTTTTTACTACTTTTGGGACAAATATTGGCCTGAAAATGTTCCGGTCAACAGCTTAGTGCCGACTGTCCCAGAACTATTTTGGATGTTGGGTACTACAATCGCTGGACTGGCGCTGGCCGTATGGGTTGCTTTGAGCTTATCCAAACGGATCCTCACTCCACTAAATTCACTCGCAGCCGGGATCCGAAGCCTTGCTAAAGGAGATTTGAGCGCGAGAGCTGTTGCCGATGATGAGTCTATGGGTGAAGCATCCCAGTTGGCAGCAGACTTTAATCATTTAGCTGAAAAGTTGCAAAAAATGACGGAAGAACAACGCTTCTGGAATGCAGCAATTGCTCACGAGTTACGGACACCTGTCACGATTTTACGTGGTAGACTGCAAGGTCTTGTTGATGGTGTTTTCCAGCCGGACATAAAGCAATTTAAAAGCTTATTAACTCAGGTTGAAGGGTTAAATAGGCTAATAGAGGACATGAGGGTTATCAGTTTGGCGGATAGTGGCAACCTGTGTCTCAATAGAGTAAACACTGATATCAAAGATGAAATTGACTCTGCAATACAGTTTTCTGGAATTTTTTCTGACGGCAGTAAATTCACGTCCTGTATCAATATCGACGCAATGATTGTTTCTTGTGATCCCGTTAGAATTAGGCAAGCAATGCTTGCGCTGCTGGACAATGCAAAAAAGTACTCTAGTTCAGGCCGGATCTATATCAGTTTGGAGAAGAAAAACCATAATTATCAGTTAAGTGTGCAAGACGAAGGTCCGGGGATCCCCCCAGATTTTCTGCCGCATATTTTTACACCATTCATGCAAGCCCCTGATAGTAAACGCAATGGCAGTGGTTTGGGGTTAGCTGTCGTCTCAGCGATTGCCAAAGCGCATGGAGGTTATGCAACCTGCACATTATCAGCTGATGGCGGCACAATTATCTCCTTGTGCTGGCCTGAGCCAGAACATATCGAATGATGTGGTCTATCAATCAACCCAAGACTAAGTTGCGCACGATGAGCTGGTTGCGTCCGCTATTTTTTGCTTGATAAAGTGCAGAATCGGCAGATTGAATAAATTTTTCAACAAATGCACTTACCTGAATTTCACGGCTGACGGACTCTGAAACAAGCTCAGTCACGCCTAAACTCACCGTCCATTTAACAGGTTGCCCATCGTCACTTAAAATTGTTGTCTCTTCCACACTACGCCTTATTCTTTCTGCCAGTTTTTCAGCCTCACTGGATTTTGTCTCAGGCATCACAATTGCGAACTCTTCACCACCGAGTCTGGCAACTAAATCATTTTTACGGGAGCTGTGAACGCACAAATCCGATAATTGCCGGATGACTCTATCACCCGTGGGATGGCCGTACGTGTCATTGATTCGCTTGAAATGATCGATATCCAGCATAATCAACGAACAACTCCGTTTAAAACTCACACTGTTCAACACCTCAAGCTTGATAAACTTGTCAAAAAATCTGCGATTAGCCGCACCTGTAAGCGGATCAGTTCTGGTTGATTTCTCAAGTGCGTTTTCTAGGATATGGCGATGATAATAACTCCATGAAAAAATGCCCATTACAAACACGGTTGCCAAACAAGACTGAAGAGACAACTGAATATACGCATCATCAGGAACATCACCAACAATACCACCACTGCCCAGATAGAATGGAATTATGAGTATCAAAGCTAATGAAGCAATCTGTAGGGGACATCTATTTAATCCGTACCTGATACACTGGCACTTCGCTCCGAACCACC
>CALMJT010000138.1 GCA_937864365.1 uncultured Alteromonadales bacterium
ATTTTCAATTTCTGTCCTCTGATTAAATCAGGGATGAGTTAATCAGAGGTTCCTTTAGTGTAATTACTGATGGCATTACTCGGAAAGCGCTCAGTCTGTAGCGCATCTGCTTTCACATCAATCTAAACTCGGTATACTTGGCCTAGGCATTCTCTCGTGTGGTATTTAGGCTATGTTAAAATTTGAGCTGGTTCCTGTTACGCATTTTCAACAAAATTGCAGTGTTGTTTGGTGCAGTGAAACCAATCAAGCGGCATTAATTGATCCCGGTGGTGAACCGGAGCGCATCATGCAAGTGGTGGAGCGACTTAAACTTACCGTGGTGGCAATTTGGCTAACCCACGGCCATCTCGATCATGTTGGTGCTTCAAATGCGCTCGCTAAAACACTCAAGGTTGATGTTATCGGCCCACACAAAGACGACGAATTTTGGCTTAAGGCGCTACCCGAACAAAGTAAGATGATGGGTTTCGCCGCTCATGATGCTCTAGCGCCAACACGTTGGTTAAATGACGGTGATACATTGTCGTTGGGTAATTTAACTTTTTCGGTATTGCATTGCCCAGGTCATACACCGGGCCACGTGGTATTGTTTGAGCCAAATTCAAAAATGGCATTTGTGGGTGACGTGATTTTTGCCGGATCGGTTGGTAGAACAGATTTCCCGCGCAGTAATTCTCAGCAACTGATTGATTCCATTCGTGAGAAATTATGGCCATTGGGCGATGATGTGAAGTTTGTTCCCGGACACGGCCCAATGTCTACCTTTGGCCAAGAGCGGCGCGTCAATCCCTTTGTTGCGGATGCTCGATTTGGCTAGCGTGGCAGAAGTTGGTACTTCGACGGGTTTAGGTTTTCCCTATTCTTTGCGGCGTTCGCGACGACGAAAATCCCTGGAAGTCAGAATCAGTCAGGGACAGGTTTTGGTGTCGGTACCGCACTTTGTTAATGAGCCGGAAGTTTTACGATTTTTAATCAGTAAGCGTGCTTGGATTCTAAAAAAAGTTGGTGAGCAAAATCATCTACTCGATACAAAACCAAAGCGCGAATTTTGTGATGGTGCGAATTGGCCGTATTTAAACGAGAACTTAACACTACGGCTTTATTTTGGCTCCAAGCTTGATGTTAATCGTCGTGATAACGAACTGCTGATCAGTTTATCGCGACGATCAAAAAGCAGTATTGAGTCACAGGTGCGAGGCGCATTAGAGTTTTGGTACAAAGAGCAGGCTTTAAGAGTTCTCTCTGAAAAGAGTTTTGCGCTTGCCAAGCTGATTAACCAAGACTTTACTGAAGTTCGAGTTCGCAAAACCAAGTCGCGTTGGGGGCACTGCACCAGTAAAGGTGTGCTGCAATACAACTGGTTAATAATGCTTGCACCGGAAGCTATCGCAGATTATTTAGTGGCGCACGAAGTGAGTCATCTGCGTCACTTTAATCACAGCCCTGAATTTTGGTCATTGGTGGCGAGTTTGTGCCCCGATTATCAACAACGACGCCGATGGTTGAAATCCGAAGGTTTTAGCCTGTGGTTTTGATGTTAGGTTTTGATAAATGTCTGTCGCATAGATCCACAATAATTCATAATCGAATTTTTTAGCCCGGAAAGATCCCATGAGCACGCTTCCACTGAGCAACGATTTAGACGAAAACTATGACCGCTTCATTGTTGAAGCCCTAGAGACTGGTTGTGTTTGGGGATTGTGTAATGAAGAAGGTTGGGCGGTATGTCCTTCTGAGGCCAGCCCTAATCGCGATGTTATGCCGTTTTGGTCACAGCCAGAATTTGCAGAGGTGTTGTGTGATGACGAATGGCAAGATTACGAAGTTACCGCTGTAAGCACAGAGGAATTTTTAGAAGAGTGGCTAACTGGCTTACACGATGACGAAGTGTTGGTGGGAGTTAACTGGAACGAAAATCTTGAGGGTGATGAAATTGAGCCGCTGGATTTATTAGAAGATTTCGATGGCGAACTAGAGTAAAAACGCTTTTTAATGATGAAAAAAAACGAGCCTAAGGCTCGTTTTTTTATGCGGGTAATTTGGTTCGGAAAATCTATTAAAGCTCCAATGCTTCTCTAACCGCAGCCACAGCCGCCTCTTTACTGGTGCCTTTTTGCCGAATGTAGGTGATGTTTTTATTCTCGTCCATCACAAATAAACCTGGAGTTCCTACAACGCCATAGCGTTGTGCCACTCGATCGGCTTGCAGCAACAGTTGCATGCCATAACCTTGTTTTTCCATGTAGGCTTTGGGGTCGCCGTCATCCCAAACATCTAAGGCGTAGAATTTAACGTTTTGATCTTCGAGCTCAGCTCTTAAGGCATCTAACTCAGGCATTAGCTCGTGACAGAATGGACACCAAGTCGCCCAGAATAAAATAACCGCTTTTTGTCCTTCTGCGTCAGCGTACAAAGATATTCGTTCGCCGTCTCCAGTGGTTAAAATCCAGTCTGGAGCCTTTTCGCCACTTTGAGGTGGCATAGCTGCAAAGGCAGCAGTTGCAAAAAACATCCAAAATACAGCAGCAATCACTCGCATGAGAATTTCCAAATCATTATTGGTTTGTGTTCGACGTCGCCTTTTGACCTAGGTGGATTTTGATGGTTCCCAAGCGAACGTTTTGTGAAAGATTTGCGATATTTTTTTACTTAATAGCCTGTGTAATTTCGCAACAGTTCAGGCAAATTTATCATGTCGTCGAAGGTGATAACCGCTCCTGCTGCCAATTGATCTTGTATGTTCATACCCGGCGCGTAAGCAAAGACGGTCATGCCAGCGGCCGCCGCAGCACGGATTCCCACCACTGAGTCTTCAATAGCGGCGCAATCTTGAGGATTGGTGTTAAGCCGGCGAGCGGCCTCCAGATAAACATCGGGGGCGGGTTTTGCTGCATCGACATCTTCAACGCAAACCGCGTCTAGAAAATAGTCTGTGAGCCTTGCTCGGGTGAGTTTGAGTTTAAGACTTTCGCGCTGAGTATTGGTGGCTACTGCTTTAGGCAAGGCGATGTTCTGTAAAGCATATTCAATATTGCTAATGGTTTGTAGGTTGGTTTGTAGCTCGTGAACGAATCGTTGATAGAGTTTTTGCTGGAACGATTCTGGAACTGGGTAACCCAATAACTCGGCTGCTTGTTGCAGGTTATCTGCCACAGATTTGCCCGCAAAATAATGCAACATCTGCTCGTAGCTTAATTCGAGTCCCAATTCGTTAAGACCCTTCTGCCACAAGATATTGGTCATATGTTCGGTATCCACAAGAACGCCATCGCAATCAAAAATAACGGCTTTAAAAGGGAATGTATTTGTCATGGACCTTCCAAATCTTATGTAAATTCTTTCCAGATGCTTTTAAATCAAGGCTGAACACGAAAAGCGATAAAAGAATGATCGTACCACGCCTGAAAGGAGCGGTTTTTATCGAATGCTGAGTTGGGTGTAAAAATCGGGAAATATCTTTAGAAACTTCTTTAAGAAACTTCTGATTGGCACATCCATGATTGAATCAGAGGGCAGAAATTGACGGTGCGATTTCCAATTTCTTCACAACTTCAAGCTCCTACTGTTTTTGAAATTGGCGATATATCCTTGAGTCACGGGCAACGCGGATAAATCAGAGTTTTCTTTAACAGCATAACGCGATTGATAAAGAAAAAAACCGGGAACAAGAATCCCGGTTTTTTTCTAGGTCGGCCCAGAGATGCAGGGAGCGACTTATAGACTTGCAAAATAAGCTGCTAAGTCTTCGATATCTTGATCTGAAAGACCTGCGGCCATCGGAGTCATGAAATCCGATAAACCACCTTTACGCTCTCCGGCACGATAGGCTTTAAGAGCATTTACAAGGTAGTCAGCATTTTGACCGCCGATTTTTGGGTAGTTTGGAGCGACGGTAGTTTTACCATCGGGTCCGTGACAGCTTGCGCAAAAGGCTGATTTAGCTTGTCCAGCGGCTGGGTCGCCCGCGGCCATGGCTCCGAAGCTGACGAATGTGGCAATAATTGCAGCGCTTATTTTTTTCATGGTATTTCCTAATCACAGGTTATTGAAATCACGTAATTCGACCTTGCTTGTTATTTCTCAAGTTCACCGGAATTGCGAATATAACAAACCAAAGTTCGGATAAATGTCTGCTATTTGTATGCTTTAGTGGCCTATAACATACCATAAAGAAGACAATATTTTGCCGCCTTAATTTTAAATAGGGCAGGTCATTTCACCGAGTTTTTTCGTCAATTTTACGTTTTCAGTGTAGTCGATAGGAATTACCACAAGGCTTGGGCCGGGCTCAGAAATGGCTTTTTTTAGCTCAGTCTGCAAATCATCGGCATTGGAGACATGATGACCGTTCCATCCAAATGCCGCCGCCAGCTTTAACCAGTCCGGATTACCAAAGGCCAAATCGGTGTGGCGGCCAAATTCGTTTTCTTGTTTCCAGCCAATCAAGCCGTAACCGCCGTCTTCCCACACCATGACCGTTAGGTTGCATTTGAGTCGAGCCGCGGTTTCCATTTCTTGCACGTTCATCATGAAACCACCGTCACCGCAGATTGCCAAAATATTGCGCTCCGGATACACAAGACTTGCTGATATGGCGCCGGGCAGTGCAAAACCCATGGAGCAAAAGCCGTTGGGAATTAAGCAGGTGTTGGGCTCGTGACTGATCCAATGACGAGCGATCCACATTTTGTGGGCGCCTACGTCGCTGAGTAAAATGTCTTCTGGATTTAACACTTGGCGAGCATCCCAAAGGGCTTTTTGCGGACGAATTGGGCCACTGCCTGAATCGTCTTTGTGGGCTTCAAGTTCGGTAGTCATATCGCGGCGTACACTGCGTTGTACGCTAAAGTCAAAATCGAAAGGACCGTGAGCATCAATTCGCTCATTGAGCATCCACAGCGCGTGCGCTAAATCGCCAACGATCTCTACTGAAGGATCGTAGTTCTCATCGATTTCTGCCGGTAGAAAATCGATGTGCAGAACCTCTTTCTCGCCGCCGGGATTCCAAAGCTTGGGATGGTATTCAACCATGTCGTAACCGATGGTGATGACCAGATCAGAGGCATCTATGGCGCAGGCGGGAATATCTTTGCTACCCAAACCAATGGTATAGAGACTGTATTCGGCGGACATATCCACACAACCTTTGGCCATAAAGGTGTTCAGCACACCAATGCCGGTTTTCTCGCACAAAAGACGCAGTTGCTTTGAGGCTCGGCGGCGAATACAGCCATTACCGGCGATGATGATCGGGCTTTTAGCGGCTTTGATTCGTGCAAACGCTTGATCAATGATTTTATCGGCAGGTACTGGTCGGCGGAATTTTTTGACCTTCAGAGGCTGCTTGTCAACCTTTAGCTTGGCGATATCCTCGGGCAATTCTATGTGCACTGCACCGGGCTTTTCGGTGCGAGCTAGACGCACGGCCTTGCGAACGATTTCTGGAATATTTTCTGGATGCCAAACGGTGGTGGCCCATTTGGTGACCGGCTCGAACATATCGACCACGTTCATGACCTGATGGGATTCTTTGTGGAGACGAGTTGAAGCGCCCTGGCCGGTAAGCACCAGCATAGGCGCACGATCCATGTTGGAGTCCGCAACGCCGGTGATTAAATTGGTGGCACCCGGGCCAAGTGTTCCTAAGCAACCTGCGGGATTGCCGGTGAGTCGGCCATAGATATCTGCCATAAAGGCCGCGCCCTGTTCGTGGCGAGTGAGAATGAAGCGAATTTTTTTGCTTTTCTCCAGCGACATCATGAAATCGGCATTCTCTTCACCGGGAACACCAAAAATGTATTCGATGCCTTCTTCTTCTAAACATTGCACCATCAAATCGGATGCTTTCATGGTAATACCCTCATACTTTTTGTCTTGCTCTGTATTTTCTGCTTGCCACTACTTTGCGTTTGCGCTTTTTGACTGCTCACGACTCTTATCGTTGCGTTTGTACCACCTTGTGGCGAGTGACTTTTTGACAGGATTGCGTAAATTTAAAAGATTTTGTCACTCGGGTGTGGTCATTGGAAGCCATTGGCCCTTGAGTATTTTCCATTACCTTCATAGTTTGCTTTTTATTGGCAGGTTCGATAGCGCCACGCACTGGTAAGCTATAAAGTTGTTATCAGTCCTCGTTGTGTGAATGAGCGAGGTGAAAGCAAATTGCTCCTAACGGAGGCGTTTGGTATAAGCCTATAGCAAACGAGTAATTCAGAATTTAGGATAGATTGTATGACCGAGCTGACTTACGGAGCCGATGGTGAAGAAACCATGGCTCTGAGAGCCTTCACCGAAAAAGCGTACCTCGATTACAGCATGTACGTGATTTTAGATCGTGCGTTACCTCATGTTGGCGACGGGTTAAAACCTGTACAGCGTCGCATCATCTACGCCATGAGCGAACTCGGCTTACAATCTACAGCGAAGTTCAAAAAGTCTGCCAGAACCGTGGGTGACGTGATTGGTAAGTTCCACCCACACGGTGATAGCGCAGCCTACGAAGCCATGGTACTCATGGCGCAGCCTTTCTCTTATCGCTATCCATTGGTGGATGGTCAAGGCAACTGGGGTTCCCCCGATAACCCTAAGTCGTTCGCGGCCATGCGTTACACCGAGGCGCGTTTAGCCAAATACGCAGAAGCGCTGCTTGCCGAGGCGGGACAGGGCACTGTTGAGTGGCTGCCCAACTTTGACGGTACCTTAGAAGAACCGAAGGTGTTACCGGCGCAGGTGCCTAATGTGCTGCTCAATGGCACGACAGGTATCGCCGTGGGCATGGCAACCGACATTCCACCTCATAACCTACGTGAAGTGGTTAATGCCACCATTCATCTGCTCGATAATCCAAACGCCAGTGTTGCTGAACTGTGTCAGTTTTTACCTGGCCCAGATATGCCAACTGATGCGGAAATCGTAACCGGCCCAGCGGAGCTGCAAAAAATTTACGAAACCGGTCGCGGCGGCTTAAAAATGCGTGCCCTTTGGACCAAAGAAGACGGTGATGTTGTGATTACGGCGTTACCCTATCAGTCCAGCGGCGAAAAAATCATGGAGCAAATCGCCAACCAAATGCAGGCGAAAAAGCTGCCTATGGTTGCCGATTTGCGAGACGAATCCGATCACGAAAATCCAACGCGATTAGTGATCGTGCCGCGCTCGAACCGCATCGACCTCGAACAATTGATGAATCACCTGTTTGCCACCACAGATCTAGAACGCAGTTATCGCGTCAACGTAAACGTGATTGGTATCGACGGCAAACCACAAGTTAAGCCTTTAAATGTACTTTTGGGTGAGTGGCTAACCTTCCGGTTAGATACCGTTCGCAAACGTCTTTCGTACCGACTAGAAAAGGTTGAAGAGCGGTTATTGCGATTAGCGGCTTTGATGTTGGTATATCTCAACGTTGATGAAGTCATCGAAATTATTCGTAATGAAGACAAGCCTAAGCCTGTACTCATGGATCGTTTTAATCTTATCGAAATGCAAGCTGAGTACATTCTTGATACACGCTTACGTCAGTTAGCGCGTTTAGAAGAAATGAAAATCCGCGAAGAGCAAGAAAAGCTCGAAAAAGAGCGCGACGATTTAGAAAAAATTCTCGGCTCAGATCGACGCTTAAAAACCTTGGTTCGCAAAGAGCTTGAAAACGCCAGTAAAGAGTTTGGCGACGATCGTCGTTCACCGATAGTCGAGCGCGCCGAAGCCCAAGCTTTTAGCGAAGCTGATTTACTCAGTAGCGATCCAACAACCGTTGTTCTCTCTGAAAAAGGCTGGATTCGCGCCGCAAAAGGTCATGATATTGATCCGGCCGCACTCAGTTACAAATCCGGCGATAGCTTCAAATTTGCTGCACGCGGTAAAAGCAACCAAGCCGTAATATTACTCGATTCAACCGGACGCAGTTATTCTTTGGCAGTACACGCATTGCCGTCGGCAAGAGGCCAAGGCGAGCCGGTTACCGGTAAACTAAATCCACCCAGTGGCGCAACCTTTGAAGGTATGGTCATGGGCGAAAATGATCAGAAATACCTGGTCGCAAGTGATGCCGGTTATGGATTTATTGCCAAGCTTGAAGATATGCACACCAAAAACAGTCGCGGTAAAGCGCTGTTAAATGTTCCTGAAGGCGCGAAGGTTTTGCCTCTGGTTGATGTGCCCAGCGACGATGGTGCAATATTAATTGCGATCAGTAACGAAGGACGAATGGTCGCCTTTCCGGTTGGTGAATTACCAGAATTGGCGCGTGGTAAGGGCAACAAAATTATCAACATTGCCAGTGCGCGTGTGAAAGATCGCCAAGAATATGTTGTTGCAGTTGCGATCTTAACCGAATCGCAAAAACTCGTTATTCATGCCGGAAAACGAAAAACGGTTATGAAGCACAGTGATCTGGAGCATTACTTGGGGGAGCGTGGCCGACGTGGCAATAAACTTCCAAGAGGCTTCCAAAAGGTCGATGCCGTAGAGATTGAGTAACTCAATCTCTTACGTTAACTCAAAGGAACTCTGCTTAACCCGGAGTTTCCGGCGACACAAATCTATATTGCCAATTTCAAGAACGGTAAGGGATTGAAATTGGCAAGAAGTTTTTCAATCACACGGTAAATTTCCGTGCTCTGATTAAATCGCAGACGAATTAATTCTTCATTTCTCTATGTGATCAACTCTCTAAGTGATCAAGGTGTAATGGGTGTGAGTGTGATTATGCGCTCACACAACGTTGTGCTTTGGGGTGAATGCATTTTATGGCGAAATTATATTTAGTATTAACGGTGCTGGGAATTATTCTACCGCTCTATGCGTTTGTTTCTTGGCTCATCGCTCACGGATTTAATGTCGCTCTATTTGTTAGCCAAATTGTTGACAACAAAATAAGTCTATTTGCTTGGCTGGATGTTATTGTCGCTGCGGTTGTTTCAATTATTTTTATTGTAACCAACGGCGCTAAGCATCAGATTCCTAATCGATGGTTAGCGATCTTGGGCACACTTACCGTGGGAGTGTCGTGTGGCCTACCATTGTATTTGTATTTAAGAGAGCGACATTTAAAAAATTGATGGCTTAAATGTGCTCTACAAAACGGTTTAGGGTGTGGTAATTTTAGTAACATTAAAGAAGGCTTCAATGCGCCAGATTATTAGTAAACAATAAATCAGCATTAGCCTGTATATGCCAAAACGCTGCTAAGAAATTATTATCAATTTGAATTCGCAATTTAATTGCGCAGACCTATACTGAAGGTTCATCCCAATAATTACCACAGCTTCGAGGTCACTATGATAGAGAAGCGACGAAGTGAACGCACGCATTGTCATTGCACCGTCGAAATACAACCACTGGATCACGTTGTGGTTATGAATCGATTACGGTGTAGAGATGTATCTGACACCGGTGTTTACCTTTACGGCGACGATATACAAGGTTACGCCCAGGGCACCAAAGTCAGTTTAAGAGTTTGCTCGGTTTTGCCAAATCAAAAGATTAATGTTGCCCGCGTTGTGCGTAATGATCAATCGGGTTTGGCACTTGAGTTTGTTTCGGAACAACTTTGATACATATCTTGTTGTCGATATCATCTTCGTTGGAGTATTACGCCGACGATGAATTATTATTTTCTTAAAATCTATTCCAAAATAAGAGTTGAGACTTTTGCTCATCTGCCTTAAAAAGCACCTGCCGATTAAGTTGCTTCTAAGTTTTATTCATTGATTCTAATTAAGGCCGGTAGACAATGTCGACCGTTTTCATGTTCACGCAGAATTCTTGACGACTTTACCTAACTCATTACTATTCTAATGAATGAGTAGACTTAAAAACAGATTTCCAATTTTTCATAATTTCAATAACTTATCGTCATTAGTGCTGCCTTTGTATTGTTGATCCCTTAGGTATCTAAAACGGCGCAGGATTTGTTATTAACAAAAATTTCGAACGATTCAGAAAATATTATTTATAAATATTCGCTAGGCAGTGATAAAAGCTATAATTTTTTCATACAGTTATACCTGTCAATTTTATTGGTGATAATCAAATTTCGTAGTTAAGCTATGCCTAGTATTAAACGGATATCTACAAACGATTTAGAAGTGGGTATGTACATCGCCAATTCTAACAACGAATGGATTCCCAACGGGAATTTGTCGCGTTGTGGACTGATTAAAGATCCATTAGTTGTTGCTAAGATAAAAAGCCTAGGCATTCCCGAAATTTATATCGATATCGCTCGTGGTAAGGCGCCTGAAAGTCTAGCAACCTCTAATTTAGAGCTGATCAAACAAAAAGAAAACATACAATCACTGCTGAAAAAGCCGCACATCAGGCTGAATGAAAAAACCTCTTTTGATGCTGAATTAGCCGTCGCGAAAAAAATTCAATCCGAAGGCTTGGCACTTGTTGAAAGCGTTATGACCAACGTGAAATACGGTCAAGCCGTTGACGTCAACAGCACCAAAGAACTCGCCGGAAACGTTATTGAGTCTCTACTGAATAACCAAAATGCTTTGCTGTGTTTGACTCAACTTCGCACGAAAGACAAATACCTTGTTGAGCATTCATTTAATGTCAGTATTTTTATGGGGATTTTAGCCGTTTCCCTAAATATTATGGGTGATGAGCTCAATGATTTGGTGACAGGTGCGCTGTTGCACGATGTTGGCAAAATCAAAGTCTCCGACGGAATTTTAAATAAACCCGGAAAACTGACATCCGAAGAATGGCGAGAAATGCAGATGCATGTCACCTTTGGTGAGCAATATTTGCGAGATGTGCCGGGATTATCCAAGGAAATTATTGATATCTGTGCGCAGCATCATGAACGTCTTGATGGCAGTGGGTATCCGAGAAAATTAGCCGCATCAGAAATACCACTGCACAGCCGAATGGCGGCGGTTGTCGATGTGTATGATGCGATCACGGCGGATCGTGTTTATCACCAAGGCATGGCTCCGGCCATTGCTTTAAAAAAAATGGTGGAATGGTCCGATGAAATTCATCTCGATAAAGATTTGGTTTATCAATTTATTCGTTGTTTAAGTGTTTATCCCCAAGGCAGTTTCGTGTTACTGAACAATCAGCGATTAGGAATCGTGCAGGCTTTACATAAGACCGAAATGAAAAAACCCGTGGTTACTATTGTTTATAATTTGGAAAAAAATATCCGAGTGCCTAATTTCCCTATGGATCTTTCTGACCCTTCTTGCTCGTGCAAGATAGAACGTGTGGTATTACCCGAAGAATATGGGCTTAATTTAAATGAATTATTGGGTACGCTGGGTTAAAAATTCGGGTGCTAATTTCTGGGTTTTCAACGGTACTGAGATGTGTCATCAGATTTTTTGAAAGTAAGTGGCTATAGTTACGAAGAAAATAAAACGCTAGTTTTTAAACATTTTTCTACCATTAAATTAATCATCTGTTAGAACAGCTTCTTAACATAATGTGCCTTTTGCTGTTTCTTAAGAATCTTTTTTAGGCTGAGGGTTGTCGTATTTTTCCAGTCTATTTGAGTCAATCATATTTTGAATTAAAACCACGTACTCGTAGCCCTTTTCAGAGTACTGCTCTAAGCCTTTGGCTAATTCTTTGCCGGTAATACGTTTATTTTCGTTGCGCAACTGCTCTCTTATCACTCTTAAATCGTAATAGGCTTCGTGGGTATTAATATTATTAAAATACGCCTCAATAGATTTTGTAACATTCGGAAAAGTTTTTACCTCGTGATTCGCTCCGTCTAAGCGTGCGCTAGGAACTATGCCGCAGCCTTTTTCGTAGCACCATTGTCCGTAAAAATTATTACCTTCTTGTGCGAAGCGAGACGTTCCCCAACCACTTTCATTGGCGGCTTGTGCTAGAGCTAGTGATGCCGGAATTTTATCGACGCGTCTAATTAATGTTTGTAGGTCTTCGGTTTGGTATTTTGTTTGAAGTTGCAATAATTTTTCGCGTTCGATTTTATTGAGTGCTTGGTTGTTATCAAGTTTTTCTTTAATTTTAAATAAATGACTACGACTTGCTTCAATTCTTTGATTTTGACTGTTAATGGCTGGTAATAAATAATTAAAAAATGCCGATTTCTTTAGAGCGACATCGGTAATACTCTGGAAATCTGGAATGGTATTGTTGGGTATAAATTCAGGGAAATTTTGCCAAATATCAGACCGGTAATTCCCATCTTTGGCCGTTGGGGTGTTGATAAGCAAAACTAAGGTAAGAATAAATAAACCTACAGCGTATAAAACAAATACAAAAATAAGTGCGTTCGCGCTTGATGTGGTACTTTTCTCGCTCACTGTAACGTTCCTATGGATTTAAATCCTTACTGTTTAAATGCTCGGTTTATATTTGCCAAATATTTAATCATTGATTGGGTCTAATATAACTAAAATCAAGTAAAACTGTCTATTTTTTGCTAATGGAATACCATTGCCTATAACCTACGTCGATTCTTGAAATAATGATTATTCACGCTAATGTTTTTGGGCCTCATTAACATGATAGAATCTAAGACGACAAAGAATTTGCCGATTTAAAAGAAGAATAGGGAGAAAAACATGAAATGTACCGCGTGTGGTCAGGGTGATTTATCTCCCTGTTTAATTGATGGATTATTTCGCGCTCATAATTGCTCAAATTGCGGCGGTTATTGGATTCTTGTTGAGGACTTTGTTGCTTGGAAAGAGAATCATCCTAATTTCCAATTTGCAGTAGATGCCCAATTGAGCGAAATTGCCAACGATTCTAAAAAAGCGATGTTGTGCCCAATTACTGGCACCCTAATGCAAAAATATAAAATTTCGGCTAATTGCGAGCATAAAGTTGATTACAGCCCATCGGTTGGTGGTTTATGGCTCGATAAAGGTGAATGGCAGCTGCTCAAGTCTGAAGGTATTGCCGGTGCGCTTAATTCGTTGGTGACACAAACTTGGCAGAAAAAAATTCGTGATCAACAGGCGCAATCGCGTTTTGTTACCTTGTATGAAGAGAAATTTGGCAAAGCAACTTATCAAAAAGTAAAAGAGTTTCGGCAATGGTTGGATCAACAGCCACAAAAAGCAGATTTGTTAGCTTACCTTTGCGCCCACGATCCGTACAGTGCCGAAAAATAAAGGAAATTCTACCGGTCTTTAATTGGCTCAAGCCTGATGTAATCTCAGCGCAAGTTCGAAAATGCAATTTCTGAGTTTTCAAACTTGCGAGTAAGAGTGGTTATTTTAGGTATGGTTGTTGAGGTCGGTAGTATATTGTTTGAGTGTAGGAAACTCTGAATAAATCGGAGTTTCCTAAAGATCAAGCTTTGCCCTAAGTGCCGCTAATCTTTGTTGATTTTCTTCTCGCGTTAATACGCTTTCTTGGGGTGACGGCAGTTCTTTTAATTTCGGTGCTTTGAGTTCTTCACCGTTACGCACGCGTTCGCACAGTTCTCGATAATGTTGCTTGAAGATCGGTAGCGCTGTGCTCTCTGGTGTGCTGGCCAGAAAAAACCAGTCGCAGGCAAGTCCTGCATAATATACCGCTGGATGACTCCATTGATATCCGGCCTTAGGGCTTGGCGCCTGGCAGGCTTCTACATAGGCAGCGCGGGGTTCGGGCAGGGCAGCGTTACTGTGCCTTTCGCACTGAGCCACCATTTTGCTTAATGTTGGTAAATATTCCGACTCAAGAATAATCGCTTTGGTGGCGGCTAAAATGGCTGCTGGTTCGAAGTTTTGCAAACTTTCAAACCATAATCGCTTGGCTTGCACTTCGAGAGCTTGCTCTTTAAATGCCGCGTAATACTGATTGTGGTAGTTTAAGCTGAACAAGCTAAAGACTTGGTTAATTGCATCAATTAACGCGTCTTTATTCATACCATTATTACGATGTGTTCGCTCAGTACGCCCAGCTTCGGTCGGTGAGTCGTTCTTCGAGTGAGATATCTCTTGTGCTACGTTTTGGATCACCTGATTGCTGTCTTTCATGGCTTTGATTTGCGAGTTCGTTACCGGTTGAATGGTTAATGAGCTGATGCTGTTTCGCCCAAACGTATTTTAAGTGACGGATAAAAATGCTGTCCCAACTGTGTTTGGGTTCGCCGCGATTGCGCCAGTAGAGAATAAACTCTGGGATTTGGCTGGCGATAAAGGTTTCATCCATTTCACATTGAGTTTTCAATAACTCAATGCATTCTGGGGTTGGTGCCCAGTCGTTGTTGATAATGGTTGCCGTCGGATTGACGGTAACGCCTTCGCGGAAATACGTCCATTGTTTGCTGACGTGCTGGCAAAATAAATCGCCCCAATTGTTGCGAAAGCTGCCGTTTTCAATCCATTTGTGAACGAACTCGGCTACACAATCGTCGATAAACTGCGGGTCTATGTCGAGCTTTTCTAAATACTCTACCGTATGCGCCGCCGGTTGCCATTGATTAGTCATGGACACCGGTTTTTTGTTGGGCAAAAACGGTGTTTCTTTTTCTTGCCAATCTTTTTTCACCCACGAGTAAAACACCATTCCCCAAGACGCGCTGGTGGTGCCGGTTTCGTGATAGTACAGGCGAAACCGTGTCGCACATTCATCGATGTAATTGAGAGGAATGTCTTCGGCTCTTAACTGTGCCACAACTTGGTGATCCGGTTGCCAGTTTGGTGGCAGAGTGGTTTGCTGCGATTGCTGACGCTGTTGCCTTGCTTGATCGGTTTGAAATTGCCGATATTGTCGCAGTGCATGACTTTGAAACTTAGCGCCCCAGGCTCGGCTGGTATCGCCTCGCTCCCGCCAATAGGTGACAAATTCCGGTACCAGAGCACGAACAAATTGCTCGGGTATACCGTGCTCTCGAATGCGTGCCAAAGTGTCTGCATTAGGTTGCCAGTTCGGTGCAATGGGTGAGCTGAAGTTGGTGTTACGGCCTTCCGAATATTGACCGCGAGCAGAAGTCTCTCCGCTTTGGTTTGCTTCTTGTTCAATGCGGCGGTTGAAGGCGAACCTCAGTTCACCACTGCTGCTAAATGGCGCCGAGGCGATCAACAGAACGCCTTGTCCGCGCAGCTGCTGCACGACCCGGTCTAAATCGAAGGTGCTCCAAAACGGAAATAGAATCTGCGCTTGAGTGTTGTCGAGACGAAACCATCGAAACTGATTGCGTATTTGCGATGGTTGATACACACAGAACTCGTTTAAAACAGCGATCATTGTTGCCGCTTCAAGTCCGTATTCACAGGCTTGGTGACGGTCAATAACAATGGGGTGACGCTGTGAATGATGTTCTGAATCAGGCATAAAATTTCGCAAAGAGTATCGGTTTGTAGAAGGATTTTAAGTCGCCGATTAGGAATAACAAGCGAGTTTGTTGGTTTCGGTGGATTGTTGTTGGACAAATGTTAAATCGAACGGTTGAATAGGTCGGTTAATAGCGTTTTAAAGAGAAGATTATCGTGGCAAAGCAAAAAACCGCTTACGTTTGTAATGAATGTGGCGCCGATTTTAGCAAATGGCAAGGCCAATGTACCGAATGTGGTGTTTGGAATAGCTTATCTGAGGTTCGTTTGGGCGCTGTGAAAGCGTCAAGAGAATCCCGATCCGGTTACGCCGGTGCTCGCTCCAACAAAGCTCAGCTACTCGATGAGATCAGCTTAGAAGACTTACCCAGATTCACCTCGGGCACCCACGAGTTTGACCGGGTTTTAGGTGGCGGATTTGTGCCGGGTTCGGTGGTTTTGATTGGCGGTAATCCAGGAGCTGGTAAGTCCACACTTCTGTTGCAAACCTTGTGTTTTCTCGCGTCAAAGATGAAGGCTTTGTATGTCACCGGTGAAGAATCTCTGCAACAGGTGGCCATGCGAGCTAAACGACTGAATTTACCCTCAGACAGCCTGTATTTGTTATCCGAAACCAATGTAGAAGCTATTGTCAGTGCTGCTGAAGAGCATCAGCCTAAGGTGTTGGTGGTGGATTCCATCCAAGTGGTGCATCTCAGCGATATTCAATCGGCGCCGGGCAGTGTTTCGCAGGTTCGAGAGTGTGCTGCCTTTTTAACGCGGTTCGCGAAAACCACCGGCACGGTTTTGATTTTGGTGGGTCACGTAACCAAAGACGGTTCTTTAGCGGGCCCAAAGGTGCTTGAGCACATGATCGATTGCTCGACATTGCTCGATGGTGATCAAGACAATCGTTTTCGTATTCTCAGAAGCCATAAAAATCGTTTCGGCGCGGTTAACGAACTGGGTGTGTTCGCTATGACCGAACAGGGCTTAAAAGAGGTTTCCAATCCGTCGGCTATCTTTTTGCAGCGTAACGAAGACCGCGCCGCCGGTTCGGTGGTAATGGTGGTTTGGGAAGGCACTCGTCCGTTGCTGGTCGAGATCCAGGCTCTAGTAGACGACAGTCACCTTGGTAACCCGCGCCGCGTTGCTGTGGGTCTTGAGCAAAACCGCCTAGCCATGCTGTTAGCCGTATTGCATCGTCACGGTGGTTTGCACTTGGGCGATCAAGATGTGTTTGTCAATGTGGTCGGTGGCGTCAAGGTTACTGAGACCAGCTCTGATCTCGCCTTATTACTTGCCGTGGTTTCTAGCTTCAGGGATCAGGTTTTGTCGCAAGAACTTATTGCCTTTGGCGAAGTGGGTTTATCGGGGGAAATTCGCCCGGTTCCAAACGGCCAAGATCGAGTTCGAGAGGCAGTAAAACACGGTTTTAAGCGCGCCATTGTGCCGGCGGCAAACTGCCCTAAAAACGGTATTGAAGGGATTGAACTAGTACCGGTAAAGCGTTTATCGGATGCGATTGAGGCGTTGTGGGGTTGAGCTTATCTTTTGAGAATTAGTCTTGATCAGACCAAACCGCAAATTCGTTACCCGAGGGTTCTAGAAAATGAAATCTACGGCCGCCGGGAAATGCAAATATTGGTTTAATAATGTCGCCGCCCGCAGCGGTTATTTTAGTGAGCGTTGCTTCTAAATCGTCGCTGTAAAACACGGCTAGGGCAGAGCCGCTATCGGTTCTAGCCTTGTGTTCGGATTTAAAAAAACCACCATCAAGACCGGCATTGGCAAATGCGACATATTCGTCACCGTAATCGGTAAATTGCCAATTGAATACTGTGCTAAAAAAAGCTTTCGTTGCTTCTAAATTACTTGCGGGATATTCCAAGTAATTAAGCTTTTCGTGGTGGCTGCTCATCGAGAGTATCTATCCGGCTGATTAGTCTTGGTTGCGTGTATAGCTATTCAATAAACGTCTCAACTGCGTGCTGTTATCTACATTGGACGGTTTGCACTCTATACCCAAATAATTGCCTTTGGTGTGTGCCAAATGCCCACGCATTTTAATTTGTTCGCCAGAGTCGAGATTAATAAATAACACCAGCTCTTCTTTTGCAACCAGCATTGGATTGCGATTTGTGGCTACTAGGGCACCGTTGAACGATAAGTCAACCAATTGCACCGGCCAGCGGCCTGTTGCACTGATCAGTTCAGCGGTTGCGCGAAAATTAACGCGCGGAAAGTAACGTCGCTCTTTAGGGCGAGAAGTTTTTTCTGATGTATTCATAGGGTGCTGCATGTGATTAATGGGTTTTCGTTCTTCTAAATTAGATTACTGCGACGAAACCAATCCTTGTTGACTTGTAGAGTGTTGTCCTGACACACAATCTATTACTGATTACTGCAAGATTTGTACGATCACACGAAAGTGATGTGAGATGCTATTACAGAGAGTTGCAAGCTCGATAAATCTAGTGCGCTGCGTAAACTATGATCCTAATTTCGAGGACGCTTTAGACAATTTGTTTCTACTACCTTATTTGGTGTGACTAAGCTGACTCAAAAGTCTCAGGCTGGAACGAAATATCGTGTTTTATAAGGCACATAGCTTTGGGCATAACAACGAGAAACGTAGGAACATGCAATTTATAGGGTGATTTTATCATCTTATAAATAAACAAACATGAAAGAAAAGAAAGATTGGTAAGGATAAATTGAAAGAATTGTTGATGATCTGGTTTGGAGAAATGTGCAAGTGGCGAGGCCACTTGCAATAAGCCATTACACTTTAATGGGTTTGTATTTAACACGTTTGGGCTGTGCTTCTGAGCCTTTACGTTTTACAAAGTCTTCATGATATTCGGTGTAGTTACCTTCAAAGAACACCACTTCACTCTCGCCTTCGTACGACAAAATATGCGTTGCAACGCGGTCAAGGAACCAGCGATCATGGGAGATAACCAAGGCGCAACCGGGGAAGTTCAAAAGCGCTTCTTCAAGTGCACGTAGAGTTTCAACGTCCAAATCGTTTGACGGTTCGTCAAGAAGAAGAACGTTAGCACCCTGTTTGAGCGTATTGGCCAAATGTAAACGACCGCGCTCACCACCAGACAGCTCACCTACGCGTTTTTGTTGGTCACTGCCTTTAAAGTTAAAGCGACCCACATACGAACGTGAGGGAACTTCGTAGTTGCCGATCTTAAGAATATCATGACCGCCAGAAACGGCTTCCCATACGGTCTGCTCGTCTTTTAAACCTTCACGGCTTTGTTCAACAAACGCTAGCTGAACGGTTTCACCCATTTCAATACTGCCTGCGTCCGGCTGCTCAGCCCCAGAAATCATTCTGAATAACGTAGACTTACCTGCACCGTTACCACCAACGATACCCACAATGGCACCTTTAGGAATGGTAAAGCTCAGGTTGTTAATCAACAGACGGTCGCCAAAGCTTTTGCTGACGTTTTTAAACTCAATGACTTTATCGCCAAGGCGCTCACCCGGCGGAATGTAAATTTCATTGGTTTCGTTACGGCTTTGGAATTCCTGCGATTGCAGTTCTTCAAAACGTGCCAAGCGGGCTTTGTTTTTGGCGTGACGGCCTTTCGGGTTTTGACGAACCCACTCAAGTTCTGCCTTGATGGCTTTTTGGTGAGAAGCTTCGGCGCGCTCTTCTTGCTGCAAGCGTTTTTCTTTCGCTTCTAACCATGTTGAGTAGTTGCCCTCGTAAGGAATACCGCGACCTCGGTCAAGTTCCAAAATCCAACCGGCGGCGTTATCTAAGAAATAACGGTCATGGGTAATGGCCACAACAGTGCCTGGAAAATCAACCAAGAAGCGCTCTAACCAATGTACCGATTCGGCGTCCAAGTGGTTGGTTGGTTCGTCAAGCAATAGCATGTCTGGACGTGAGAGCAGCAAGCGGCACAAGGCTACACGGCGACGTTCACCACCGGACAGTTTAGTAACATCGGCATCCCAAGGTGGTAAACGCAATGCATCTGCGGCGGTTTCTAATTTATGATCAAGATTGTGCGCGTCCCACGCTTGAATAATGTCTTCAAGCTCGCCTTGGCGTTTGGCCAGGGCATCAAAATCGGCGTCGGGTTCGGCGTAGTCTGCGTAGACTTGATCAAGAGCAGCGATGGCGTCAACCGCTTCCTGAACACCCTCTTCAACATTACCGCGCACGGTTTTGGTTGGGTCTAGGTGAGGTTCCTGAGATAGATAACCTACCTTGATGCCGGGCATTGGACGAGCTTCACCGTTGTAATCGGTGTCGACACCCGCCATGATTTTTAGAAGGGTAGATTTACCCGCACCGTTTAAACCAAGTACGCCAATTTTCGCACCTGGAAAAAACGATAAAGAAATATCTTTTAAAATCTCGCGCTTAGGAGGAACAATTTTCCCCACGCGATTCATACTGTAAACGTATTGAGCCATATAACAGAATTCCTCTGAGTCGAGTACGTGCTGGCTTTGACGAGTTGCTCAAACAGCAACTGACTAGAAATTAATAATAGGCGGCCAAAATCTGGCTAAGGTCGCGGAAGGTACCGGAAGTTTTCAATAGTTTCAAATTTATATTAGCGTCATTGTAAAGCTTTCACACATAAAAAAACCGGCGCAAAGCGCCGGTTTTCAAGTTACAAAGTTTATTCAAAACTTAGAACTTATAGTTAACACCTACACGAAGCTTCCATAGAGAAGCTTGGGTATCACGAGTTTCACCTCGTGGATTCAAGAACTCTCTATAAGTGTAAGTATCAGTTGCTTCATCATAGGTAGCATCAACAACTTGCTGAATTTGTGGGAAAGAAGCTTGAGTCAACTCGCCCCACTCGTCGTTTAACAAGTTGCCAACGTTTTCGATAACAACAAACAGGTTAGCTTTTTGATCTGGAGTAAATCCAGGAAGCTCTTGATCGATACGTAGATCGAAACGGTTCCACCAGCTGCCCTCGATGGTGTTACGGCCAGCGACTGAGCCACGAGATAGACCTGCTTCGTCAACTAGGCTGAAGAATGCTTCGGAATCGAAGGTATCTGCGAAAACTACGTTTGGATCATCTACACCTGTTGGAACGTAAAGAAGGTTACGGTTACCGCCGTTAGCAGGATCACCTAAGAAACCGTTGCTACCAAAGGTATATGAGTAAGATCTGTTTTGGCTAGATACACCGAATAGAGAGAACTTGGTGTAGTTGTCGCCAAAGAACGCTTTCTCGTAAGACAATCTTAGAGTGAAGCGGTGCGGAGTCTCGAAGTTAGAAGTACCAACGCTTGGATTGTTTAGGTCATCGATTGCAGTATTCGTGAAGTTCGAGAATGCAACAGAGCTAGCACCAGCGGTGACATCTTCAGAATCAGTAGCAGCATAACCTAACGAGAAGCTTAAGCCGTTATCGTATTCTTTGCTAAGTGACACAGAGAAAATGTTAGAAGAACCAGAATCGCCTTTAACGTTGGTTAACTCAAATACTTGAGTAGATCCGCCAAATGCGTCGGCACTTGAGTAGATAGGGCGACCATCGAAAGTGGTTCCGGTTTGCTCCAACGATGCATCAATAACAAGCGCAGCGTCTTCTTTTTCGGTATGGATAAAGTCGGTTTGTAAGATATAACCGTTACCCACGTCTAAACTCGCACCCAAGTTAAATTTCCACTCAGAAGGCACATCGAAATCAGGATCGATTACGTTTGTGCCACCGATGCTACCTTGTGGGTTAGCGTTAGCGACAAAATCGATACCTTCTTGAGGTGCATTGGCGATTGGAGTGCCGTTGAAAGTTAGATCTGCGAAGTTTACGTTACGTGCTTGGTATTCAACTTGAGTGATACCAGTGTTTGAGTAGTTGTTAGACAACCAAACGTTCGGGTTACCACCAGAGTAAAGACCTAAACCACCGTGTAATTCTAGGTTGCCATCAACATTGTATTGGAAGCCAAAACGTGGTTGAAGCAAATCAGCGCCGTCTAGGTTATCAGCGTTAGAGAAGCCCAACGCGTTTGATAGGTTCGGGTTGAACGCTGGAACGTCGTCACTTTCGTAGAAATCGTAACGAAGACCAAACAACAAAGTTAAATCAACATTGCTGAATGTGTACTCGTACTGGCCGTAAATTGAGCCAATTTGGTATGCGAAATTGGCAGCAGCATCCGCAGGATTGTTAGTACCTACGGCACTTTCGTAAGTAATACGAGATGCTTGGCCCGCTTCAAAATCGTCAATGCTGTTAAAGCGGTATTCACCAATAGATTCTTGAACGAATAGGTTAAATACGTCCAAGTCTTGGTATTCGATACCACCTGAGAATACATGGTTGCCTGAGTAATAAGTACCGGCAAACTTGAAGTTCAAGTTGTCGTAATTCAAGTCGTTAGATTGACGTGAATCATCAGTACCTAAGTAAATGGTTGAACGGTCGCCGTTAGCGCCGGTATGGAAAATCTGCACCTCACCAAATTGACCGCCGTCTATAGAATCTTGGCGGTTATCAACGTCGGTGTAACCGACTTTAAATTCGGTAGTGAAGTTATCAGTCCAGTTTGAGAATAACTGAACAGAATAAGAAGTTAACTCTGCACCATCTTCATACAAGTGGTTTGAAAATTCAAATTCGTCAGAGTCGCCATCAGATTCGGTTGTAACGAAGCCATCAACATAGTTATAGGTTAACGCTAGACGTTGTGAATCGCTGATGTTCCAGTCTAATTTAACGAGGATCTTTTCGTCTTCGTTATCAAAGGTGGTTGGTACGCCGCCTGGATCATAACCGTAAACACGCTGAGAAATTTCGCGGATACGATCAAAGTCAGCTTGGGTAAAGCCGTCAACTGGAGTGCCGGCACCTGAGCCTTCAGGGCCTCTGTTGAAGTTGTCTGCACCTTCTAATTTTTCGTAAGCGGCGAAGAAGAACAATTTGTCTTTAACAATTGGGCCACCCACGTGGAAACCAAAACGTTTTTCATCGAAATCGTCCACGTCGATATCGTCGCCGTCGATTTCATCACCAGTGAAGCTTTCATCGGTGTAGTCGTAGAAGAAACCGCCATGGAATTCATTGGTACCAGACTTGGTAACGGCGTTGATGTTACATGCAGTAAAGCCGCTGTATTGAACATCAAATGGTGCAAGTTCTACGGCAACCTGATCAATAGCATCAAACGAGAAGGGTACACGGTTGGTTGGGAAGCCGCCTTGGCGAAGACCAAAGTCATCGTTTAAACGCACACCGTCAACGGTAAGAGAGTTGAAACGTGGGTTAGCACCACCACACTGAATGGCGTTGTCGTTGGTTGGGTCAATGTGGATTCGAGGATCGGCGCGAATGATATCTTTAATGTCGCGGTTAATCGCTGGAATAGATTGAATATCACTTAGGTTGAACGTCGAAGACGGGCCAGTTGCTGTGTTATTTAATGCGCTAGCATCAGCAATAACGGTTACTTCTTCGATGTTACTATCGCCCAAAGTGGCGTTGAAGTTAAAGGTCTCACCTAACTGGAGGAAAATACCTTCTTGAGTTTCGTCTTCGAAAGTATTCGAATCCACGATAATGCGGTATGGACCGCCAACGCGTAGACCACGAGCTGAGAAGCGACCGTTAGAATTAGTTGTAACCTCTGAAGACGTATTCGAAGGAATGTGGATAATTCGAATAACAGCAGAAGTTGGGCTACCACTTGGTCCAGTGATTTGCCCAGTAATAGCGGAGGTGGTTTCTTGTGCAAGTGCGCCTGATGCACCAGCAGCTAAAAACACGGCCGCGGCTAAGCGTCGCTTGATGAATGGTTTCATAGCGTTTCAATCCCTAATGATTACGTTATAAAAGTGATCTTAATGTTGTGTTGCGAACAAATAAAATACGAATCGCGCAATTGTCGATACAAATTATTACAAATTAGTTACAGTGTCAGCCCCTGCGATAACTATTTTTTATTCGGCCAGTACACTAATTACGATGATTGTTCTCTCGGCGTCATAAATAGTTTTTAACTGACGGAAATGGATAAGTTTTTATGGCAAATAGTCAGCTTTTTAAGTGGTTAAGTTTTTTAATTTTTTGTATTTGCAGTGCTATGACTTACGCAGATGAAAATTCCGCAAGCTCAGTCATTCGTATCGCAACTTTTAACGTCAGTATGGAAGCAACAAATTACACTGACGAAAAACTAGACGATGAAAGCAACGATATTCTTACTAAAGAATTACTGAGCGGCAAAAATTCACAAATAAAAAATATAGCTGAAATAATTCAGCGTGTTCGTCCAAATATCATTTTGTTGAATGAATTCGACTATATTCAAAATCCTAGCAGGGGCGTATTGGCGTTTATTGATCAATATCTAAAATTAGCCCAGCAAAGCGAATTATCGGGAATCGATTATCCCTACTTTTTTACTGCTCCCGTTAATACCGGAGAACCAAGCCCGTACGATTTTAATCGAGATGGCATTGCCTCTGGTAAAGGTGAAGATGCGTGGGGCTACGGAAATTATCCCGGCCAATACGGAATGGTAGTGTTGAGCCAATTTCCAATAGACATAGAGTCAATTCGCACTTTCAAGAATTTCCGTTGGCACGATATGCCCGGCGCTTTAATGCCTGTAGATCCGGCTTCAGGGGCGCCTTGGTATTCACAACCACAATGGCAAGATTTTAGATTATCGTCCAAGTCTCATTGGGACCTGCCAATAACCATTCAAAATAAAAAGATTCATCTGTTAGCACAGCATCCAACACCACCGGTATTTGATGGCCCGGAGAATCGTAATGGCCTTAGAAACCACGATGAAATCCGTTTGATTACGGATTATTTATCGGGTGAATCGTATCTTTACGACGATGCTGGATCTCGCGAAAAATTTAATGGCCAGCGCTTTGTTATTCTCGGCGACTTAAATGCCAGTGTGTACAGCAAAGAAACCTATCCGGGTACCATGGAGCAGCTGCTTAATCACCCAAAAATAAATTCGAGTTTTATTCCTACAAGCGACGGCGGCAAAGAAAATGCTCCCGATGATGCCAATAGTGATGAGCATACCGCGTTTTGGAAAAGTCGGGCTGATTACGTATTACCTTCAAAAGAAGGTCTAGAGATTGTTGGTGGTGGTGTCTATTGGCCGACCAATGACAGCGCTTTGTTTCGTTTGGTCGCCGATCGTAAAGCGTCTTCAGATCATCGTTTAGTTTATTTGGACCTGAAAATAACTGACAACTAAAAAGCGAAGGCCGGTTTTGTACTGAAAGAAAGTCTCTTTTGTACGGGAATAAATACCTTAACAAAAAGGTTAACGAACTCTTACTAACCTAGAATTTCCAATATCACAAGGATGTACCACCAATTTTAAGAACGGTAAGTAATTGAAATTATAAAGAAATTAAAAATCGAATGGTTAATTTCTTTCCTCTAAATTAATTGTGGAAGTATTAATTCTAAGTGATTTAGTTTACTTTCCCAGACGAATAACTACTTGCCTGTGTATTCAGTAAAAGTTGTTTTAGAAGAATTTACGTTCAAGAATCCGTAGGCCGATTCCCTACACAAACCCTGTTGAATCTGTATTGAATCTATTAAATGGTGCAAGCAGTGATAGCTTTGGTATTTTTCTGCGTATTCCTGTCTTAATCGACCAAAAACACTAAAATAGAGAGCAAATTTTACTGGATCGTGTAAAATCCGCGCCTCATTTTTAGACACCGGACCAGAAGGGGTAGCCAATGTTTGAATCCAACCAAACCCTGGAGCAATTTGATCCCGAAATTTGGGAAGCTATTGAGCAAGAAAATCAGCGCCAAGAGGAGCACATCGAACTGATTGCTTCTGAAAACTACACCAGCCCGTTGGTCATGGTTGCTCAAGGCAGCAAATTGACGAACAAGTATGCCGAAGGCTACCCTGGCAAGCGCTACTACGGCGGTTGTGAATACGTTGATAAAGCCGAAGCCTTAGCCATCGAACGCGCTAAAGAGCTCTTTGGTGCCGACTACGCCAACGTACAGCCACACTCGGGTTCGCAAGCGAACGCAGCGGTTTATCAAGCCTTGTGTGAGCCGGGTGACACCGTTTTAGGTTTTGACCTTGCCCACGGCGGTCACCTTACTCACGGTGCCAAAGTTAACTTCTCGGGCAAAACCTACAACGCCATTCAATACGGCTTGAACACCGAAACCGGTGAGGTCGATTACGACCAAGTTGAAGCTCTAGCCAAAGAACACAAACCAAAAATGATTGTTGCGGGTTTCTCTGCGTATTCCAAAGTTATGGATTGGCAGCGCTTCCGCGATATCGCAGACAGTGTTGGCGCCTATTTAATGGTTGATATGGCTCACGTTGCAGGTCTTGTTGCTGCCGGTGTTTATCCAAACCCTGTACAAATTGCAGACGTAACCACCTCTACCACCCACAAAACCCTTCGTGGTCCTCGTGGTGGTATTATTTTGGCCCGTGCTAACGAAGCAATCGAGAAGAAGCTTAACTCAGCGGTATTCCCAGGTGGTCAAGGTGGCCCATTGATGCACGTAATCGCCGCTAAAGCGATCAGCTTCAAAGAAGCGCTATCACCAGAATTTAAAGAATACCAAAAACAAGTGGTTGCTAATGCAAAAGCAATGGCAGCGACCTTTATGGAACGTGGTATTAAAATCGTTTCTGGCGGTACTGAAAACCACCTAATGTTGGTTGATCTAATCGGTAAAGAATACACCGGTAAAGACGCTGATAAAGCTCTTGGCGATGCTTACATCACCGTTAACAAAAACGCAGTGCCAAACGATCCGCGTTCACCGTTTGTGACCTCTGGCTTGCGCGTAGGTACACCAGCGATTACTACTCGTGGTTTTAAAGAAGCCGAAACCATTGAATTAACCAACTGGATTTGTGATGTTTTAGAAAGCCTAGAAAAAGGTACCTCTGAAACCGTAATTCCAGAAGTAAAAGCAAAAGTATTGGATATCTGCGCACGCTTCCCAGTGTACGCAAGCTAAGTTCAAAGACTTAATTGCTCTTAAAAAACCGCAGATGAAAGTTTGCGGTTTTTTTATGTCTGCTGTTTAAGGCTTGTGTTTTTGGTGAGCAATTTTTTATAGGTTTGACGCAAGCTCTAAATACACTTTGTTGATTAAAGTTTGAACCTTGCGTGTCACTAAGTGATAGAATAGTATCACTTTTATGAAAACAGAACTCGTAACCACCTTAAAGCGCCAAGCCACAAAAATTTTGGCTGAGCTGCACGAAACCAAAGAACCGGTTCTAATAACAGAGCACGGTCAGCCTTCTGCTTATCTTGTTGATTTTGAACACTACGAGCAAATGCAAAATCGAATGAAGATATTAGAAGGCGTTGCTCGTGGAGAAAAAGCTGTGTTGGAAGGAAGAGTTTTGTCCGAATCAGAAGCTGAAGAAAGAATGGGGAAATGGCTCAAATAAAATGGACCGAACCCGCGCTTGCAGATTTGGATGAATTAGCCGAACACATCGCTCTCGATAAACCAAGTGCGGCTAAAAAGTTCGTTAACGAAGTGTTTCAAGCAACTCAAAAATTAAAAACATTTCCTGAATCGGGGCGTAAGCCACCTGAGCTAGAAAACACAGACTACAGAGAATTAATTGTAGGGCCGTGCCGTCTGTTTTACCGAGCCGATAAAGATAATAATGTGTATATCTTATATGTAATGCGCAGCGAGCGAGAGCTGCGGTTATTTATGTTAAAAGATCGGAAAGGTAATCGCTAAATTTTCTGAGTCAGAGTGTATTGCTGGTTGTACTTTATGCATTATCGCAATTGGGGTATTGGTTGAAGTACTTACTTATACCTCAAAATAACGTCGGTAATCCAAGCACACTCGAATCTTCTTGGAACTTCTGATTAACGCATTCCTGATTTAATTAGAGAGCAGAAATCGAAAATGCCATTTCCAATTTCTTCACACCTTCAATTACTTACCATTCTTGAAATTGGCGAAACGTCCTTGTGTCGCTGGAAACTCTAGGTTAATTAGAGTTTCCGATAGGTTATTCTTACCTATTTTTGTCGTGCGATTACTGAGATAAAGTCTTCAGATAGGCTCGCCATCCACCCAATTCTGTAATTTCCTCTGCGCCTTCTATTCCGTAGCCTTCACAAATAAAACCCGTTAACCATCGGCCGTCATCGAGTTCGAGTTTGCTAATGCCTAAGGGAGCTGGAATGCCCGCGACAAAGCTGCCGAATTCCGTCATTGGCAAGCGCCATACTTCTACCGCAATTTTTGCTCCGTTTTCAGTGTCGCGAATTAACCCTGGACGAAACGGTGGGCCACCGGCGAGTGCGTACATGCGGTAATTTTTTGAGGTTGTGGTGGTGTTAATTAATTTTCCGCCGCGTTCGACAAGTTGCCAATTTAAAGGCAAACCCTCTAGATGCGCACCGCAAACAACAACATCTACGGTTTTTGTTGAGTTAACTTTAGGTAGATGAATTATTGTTTTCGAGGTTGTACTTGCGCCTTCGGGTGTTACAAAAATAGTCTCAAGATAATTAGCGATTGAAAGCAGCGACCGGTCGGCAAATGTATCGCCGATTAAGGTAATGCCAAACGGTAAATTCTTTTCGGTAAACGATGTTGGTACAGCAATGGCCGATAAATCCAATAAATTCACAAAATTGGTGTAATACCCCAACTCGCTGTTGTGTTTAATGGGCTCATTTAGCATTTCTTCAATGGTAAATATCCGACCTGCCGTTGGCATTAATAACGCATTACACTTATTTAATTGAGCACGACAGGTTTTTGCGAGACCTTCAAGTTTATATTGTGCCGAAAATAATTCATGAGCTTTGGGTTCACCGCCGGGGGCGATAATATCGCGCACCACCGGAAAAATAGCATTGGGATTAGTATTAATTAACTCTTGTGCGGCTAGATAGCGTTCGGCAACCCATGGGCCTTCGTAAAGCAGCTTGGCGACTTGGTCAAAGGGTGAATAATCTATAGGAATTAAGGTAACGTCGGCGATGGCTTGCAGTTGCTCAATCACCTTGTGATAAGCTTTTTCGTACTCTTTATCGCCAAAAAATTTCAGTTGCGATGACTCAATAATTCCCAGTGTGAAAGGTGGTGTTTGCTGGCCAAAATATCGTGATTTATTCGACGGCGTATTTTCTCGGCTGTATTCATCGCTTATATCAAAACCTTCGGCACTGGTTAATATCGTGTTGGCGTCTTCGGTAGTTAACGCAAAAATACTCATGCAGTCGAGGCTTTTACACGCCGGTACCATTCCCGATGCCGATAATAATCCACGCGAAGGCTTTAGTCCGACTAAATTGTTAAAGCAGGCTGGTACTCGACCAGAACCGGCGGTGTCGCTGCCTAAACTAAAGGTTGCTAAACCCAAAGCAACGGCTACCGAAGAACCGGAGCTTGAACCGCCGCTGATATATTCTTGATTAAACGAATTTTTACAGGCACCAAAGGGTGATCGGGTTCCGTTTAAACCCGTCGCAAATTGATCGAGATTGGTTTTGCCAATGGGTATGGCGCCCGCGTTAATTAATTGTTGTACTGCAAACGCTGATTTTTCTGGCGTGTAAGCAAAAGCTTCGCAGCCCGCCGTTGTGGGAATTCCAGCAAGATCAATATTATCTTTTATAGCGAAGGGAATTCCCCACAATGGGTAGTCTGCTATAGGTTTTTCTGCTAAAGCTTCAATGTAAGGATTTATTTCTTTCGCCGTTAATAAATGAATCCAAATATTGTGGTCGGTAAATTTTTTGGCTTTATCTAAAATATCTGCGATTAATTGCTGTGGTGTTAATTGTTCTGATAAATAAGCATCGCGTAACGATTTTATGGTCATAGAATTCATAGTTTCACTCCTAAAGGCTTTTAGGCTCTAGCACAATCAAAGGTTGACCCGCTTCAACGCGTTGACCTGCGGTTTTTAATATATGCGAAATGGTTCCGGCGGTGTGAGTGGTAATAGGTATTTCCATTTTCATGGATTCCAAAACCACCAAAATGTCGTCGGTGGCAATTTCGTCGCCCACGGATTTTTCTACCAGCCAAACGCTGCCTGAAACCGGGCTTTCAATAACAATGCTGTCTTCGGGCCATTGTTGTTCGGGTGTGTCGTCTTGGATGTCCGTTTCGTTAAAATGAAATTGTCCATCGGCGTGCCAGCGTTGTAATTCTTGGTCAAAAGCGTAATCGCGTTTTTCTGTGAATTCTTCAATCGATGTTTGATTCTCGGCCAAAAACGTTTGGTAGCTGCTTAAATTAAATTCGGTTTCTTCAATTTTTAACGGATAATTACCTAACGGAAAATCACGGCGAATATGATTCAGTTCTTCGTGGCTGACTTCGTAAAAACGAATTTGATCGAAAAAGCGCAATAACCAAGGTTGTTCAAATTCTTTGGTTTTTTGATAGCGATTCCACATTTGCAAGGTGCGCCCGACAAACTGATAACCACCGGGGCCTTCCATGCCGTAAACGCACAAATAAGAACCACCAATACCTACCGAGTTCTCAGCCGTCCAAGTTCTGGCAGGATTGTATTTGGTCGTGACTAAACGATGACGCGGATCAACTGGTGTTGCAACCGGCGCTCCTAAATAAACATCACCGAGTCCCATGACTAAATAGGACGCATCAAAAACAATTTTTTTAACCTCGTCGATACTTTCTAAACCATTAATACGACGAATAAATTCTAAGTTACTTGGGCACCAAGGTGCATCGGCTCGCACCGATTGCTGATATTTTTCGATTGCTTGGCGGCAGGCTTTATCATCCCAAGACAGCGGTAAATGCACGATTCGCGATTTAATGGTGATGTCAGCCAGATTTTTGTAAATAATTCGCTCGGCATTTTTTAACTGTTGAACCAAATCTGCGTGTTCGAGTTGTTGGCTATCAAAATGGATTTGCAACGAGCGAATGCCGGGTGTTAATTCTTTAATGCCGGTTATTGGATTTTCGCTCAGCCAATTTAACAAAGCATGAGCGCGTAAACGCAAAGGAATATTCAGCATTAAATCGCCATATTCCACTAGCAAAAAATGATCGCCGGCCAAGCGAAAACTGATTTCTATACCGGCATCGTGTTTACTAAAGGTCGAAAATATCGGCGTGGTTATTTCTGCTTGTTCAAATTCAACGGATTGCGGTTGTAGAGTCGCGAGTTGTTTTAATTGCGCGACTTCTAACGCTTTGGCCGTGTCGATAGAAACCGGAATAAACTTGATTTTATCACCGGCTTTTAATTGGCCCAGTTTCCAAAGGTCTGCGGTAATAACCGTAGCTGGGCACACAAAGCCACCTAAAGATGGACCATCTGGGCCAAGAATTACTGGCATGTCACCAGTAAAATCAACGGTACCAAAAGCGTAGGCGTTATCGTGAATATTGGATGGATGCAGTCCTGCCTCGCCGCCATCTTTACGCGCCCATTGCGGTTTAGGGCCAATTAAGCGCACGCCGGTGCGACTGGAGTTATAGTGCACTTGCCATTGAGTGTTAAAAAATACGTCTATGTCGTCTTGTGTGAAAAAGTCCGGTGCGCCGTGAGGGCCATAAATAACTCGTAATTCCACTTCGTTATTTATATCCGGAAATATATTTGAAGATACCGATGATGCTTTTTCATCAGATAAATCATCGGATAAAAAAGGCAGCGTTGTTAAGCAATCGCCGGCGCGAAGTGCTCTACCGGCGTGACCGCCAAATTGGCCCAGTGTAAACGTAGCTTTAGAACCTAAATAATCGGGACAATCAAAGCCACCGGCAACGGCTAAATAACAGCGTGCACCCGCGGATGTTATTTTACCAATGGTCAAGGTTTGTTTGGCTAGAATGTTAATTGGGGTGTTTAAACGAATCGTTTCGCCGTCGATTGTTGCTTCTACGTCTGCGCCGACTATGGCGAAAACAGTATCAAAACTGAATTGTAGACATGGGCCTTGCAGCGTAATTTCTAAAGCAGCTGCATCGGATTTGTTGCCCAATAATTTATTGGCTAACCGAAACGAATAATTATCGAAGGGGCCGCTTGGCGGTACGCCTACATTCCAAAGCCCGGTACGACCAGGAAAATCTTGTATGGTGGTCAGCGTTCCCGCGGTTAGAACATCAATGCGTTTGGGTTGATATTTAAATTCGTTTAAATAACGAGTGGTAACATTGCCTTCGAGGAGAGTTTTATCGTTTAATAGATCACATAAATAATCTTTGTTGGTCGTTATACCGTAGAGCTTGGTTGCAGCCAGAGCGTCTCTCAGCTGATTAAGAGCGGTAGCGCGATCTTCTCCATGACAAATAAGTTTCGCGAGCATTGGATCAAAATACGGCGATACAGTAATGCCCGATTCAAGCCAGTGATCGATACGAATATTTTCTTGGTTCGGAAATTCAACGTGAGTTAATAAGCCAGCGGTGGGCTGAAAATTTTTGTAGGGGTCTTCGGCATAGAGTCGAACTTGAACGGCATGTCCTTTGGGTTTCAAGGTATTTCTAATTGCGTTTAAATCCAGATTCTCGCCGGAGGCAAGTTGTAACATCATCTCAACCAAATCGATGTTATACACTTCTTCGGTAACGCCGTGTTCTACCTGTAGCCGAGTATTTACTTCTAAAAAATAAAAATCTTGGGTGTCGGCATCTAAAATAAATTCGACGGTGCCAGCATTTTGATAATTCACACTGGCTAATAATTTTTCGGCGGTGGCGTGAAGGTTTTTCTTGATCTCATCGCTTAGATTTGGAGCCGGACATTCTTCAACGACCTTTTGATTGCGTCTTTGGCTAGAACAATCTCGTTCTCCAATAGCCAGCGCGTTACCTTTTCCGTCGCCAAAAATTTGCACTTCAATATGTCGGGCACGGGCGATAAATTTTTCAAGAAATACGCGGTTATCGGCAAAGTTCTTTTCACCAAGACGTCTTACACTGTCAAAAGTGCTGCGCAGCTGATCTTCGGTTTCACACAATTGCATACCAATGCCACCGCCACCGGCGCTGCTTTTTAGCATAACGGGGTAGCCAATTTCGGTGGCCGATATAAGAGCTTGATCGAGATTTTCCAGAACTTCGGTACCCGGTAATAAGGGCACCTTGGCAGCTTGAGCCAGTTCACGAGCGCGGTGTTTTAAGCCGAAATCTAAAATCTGTGAAACGCGTGGGCCAATAAATACGATACCGGCCTTGTCGCAAGCCTCCACAAAATCGGCGTTTTCACTTAAAAAGCCGTAGCCGGGATGAATCGCTTGCGCGCCTGTTTGTTTGGCGATGGTGAGTAATTTTTCGTAATTTAAGTAGGTATCTTGTGCCGGGCCTTCGCCCAAACAAAATGACTCGCTGGCTTGGCGAACGTGTAGGCTTTGTGCATCGCTTTCGGCGTAAACTGCTACCGATTGAATATTGAGTTTGTTAAGCGTGCGAATAATTCGGCAAGCAATGGCGCCGCGATTGGCGATAAGAACTTTACTGAACATACATTATCGTTGGCGGGTCGTCCCGCAGGCATTACGACAGTGGCCGTCCACTGAAGGTGATTTAACTATTCCAAACCAAAACTTCGATTGGCGTTGGGTTGTAACCGTTACAGGGATTATTTAATTGTGGGCAATTCGATATGAGCACCGTGATGTCTATTAACGCTTTCAATTCTACGTATTTACCCGGTGCCGAAATGCCATCTTCAAAGGTTAGGCCGCCATCTTCGGTTACCGGTACATTCATAAAGAAGTTAATGTTATGGGTGATATCACGTTTGTCTAAACCAAATTCAGGATTTTCGGCAATGGCAAGCATCCAGCTATCACGACAGGCGTGCATGCAACGTTTCTCTAAATCATAACGAACGGTATTACTTTCAGTTGCGCAAGCGCCACCCAAAGTGTCGTGACGTCCGCAGGTGTCGGCAACGATTTCTAACATCGGATTATTCAAATTTGACCGAAGAACGCTGCCATCGGTTAAATAAACATTTCCTTGTTCGCGAATGGTATCGGTTGCGCTGTAACGCTCTTCAGGGTTGTGTGAATTATAAAATAACGTATCGGCGGCTTGATTACCTTCGAGATCTAGAATTCTTAAAATACTGCCCGCAGTGATATTGTGAATAAAATAATCGCCCGCCAAGACTTTCTGGGTGAAATCGGCATTTTCTGCCATTAAATGACTGATTTTCATAGCGCTACGATTCCTTGTTGCTGCCCCAAGTAATACAACTGGTTATTGGCGAAGCCGCGTTGATTTTCGGGTCTAAAATTCAAACAATAATCGTCATCCATAACGGGTTCAGCAGCAGAAATATCTATTTTTACTGGTTTTGCTGGGTAATTTTCTTCGGTATTTAATGGATGAGGGCAGGTGTGTAATATCACAAGCGTATTCATTTCAAAGCGAAGTGTAATGCTGTTACCCGGTGATGAATGATTTTTGTTGAACGTTAATGCACCGTTTGCATCGGTGGTAATTTTGCTGAATAAATTTAAATTAGCAGCAAGATCTTTTAAACCTAAGCCGTATTTAGCGAGTTCAACCAAAAAAGCATCGTGTCCGTTTTGATGCCAGGCATTGCGATGATTTTGATAGTCGCGAACACCCCACAATTTTGTGACTTGATTTGCGGTGCAGTTACCACCAACCGTATCGTGCCAACCTAAATCATCCTGCGTGATGGAGGCGAAAATTCGCCCCATGTCTGAATATAGGCAGTTGCCGCGTGTTAATTTAAAGGTGTGCTGGCATTTTAGCGTGTCGGGTGCGTTGTATTTTTCTAACAGATTGTCAGGATTATAAAAAAGCATACCGACGTTTGCGCCACCTTCGATATCGGTAAGCGTCATTTGCGTGCCGCGTAATAGCCTGAGTGACCAATGCCCGCCGGGAGTAATGGTGGTGGAGTAGGTTGATAAGCTCACGGTGTCTCCAGAGTTTTATCTAAGCAGTATTTAGGAACCTCTGATTAACTCATCCATGATTTGATCAGAGGGAAGAAATTGAAAATGCGATTTCCAATTTCTTCACAATTTCAATCACTTACAGTTCTTGAAATTGGCGATACATCCTTGTTTCGCTAGAAACTCTAAATTAATCAGAGTTTCCTTTAATTTAAAAAAGAGCGCTCAATAGTTCTCGAATTCAATTATTTTGTCAGTGACAATAAATTTTCATAATTCGAATTTTTAGAAACCGGTAGATCGTAGGTAATTGTTGCACCGTAGGCGTTCGGGGCTTGTGGGTCGTGACGAGTTTTATCGAATACCCAAAGCCGCGTGCCTAGATAAAAACCTTCTTTTAAATCGTGAGTGACCATAAAAATGGTTAAGCCGTGCTCGCGCCATAAATTTAGAACCAGTTGATGCATTTCGGCACGAATACCCGGATCTAGAGCGCCGAAAGGTTCGTCCAATAACAGTATTTTTGGTTTGCCCAGTAGCGCTTGAGCAATGGCCAAACGTTGTTTCATTCCACCGGATAACTCGTGTGGATATTTTTTTAAAGCGTGCTCTAAACCCACTTCTTTGAGTAGTTTTTCCGCCGCCGATTTTGCTTCTCGTTTGGCTTTGCCAAATAAATATCCAGTAAAACCCTTGCGCTCAAATGCTTTTGCGGCCATGATATTTTCTAAAACCGTCATGTGTGGAAACAAGGAGTACTGCTGAAAAACAATGCCCCGTTCTGGGCCGGGTTCGCTGGCAATAGGCTTGCCGTTAATCAACAATTCACCCCGAGACAATTGCTCGGTGCCTAATAATAAGTTCAGAAAAGTGCTCTTACCACAGCCGGAACTACCAACCATGGTAATAAAATCACCTTCTGCCACGGTTACATTAAGTTGCTCTAAAACAACGTTTTCGCCGTAGTTTTTCCACAAGTTTTTGACTTCAATCACTATCGATTACCTTGTGAATGCCACGGATACAATTTTCGATTCAGTAACGCTAAAAGCTGGTCAACAATAAACGCCAATAATGTAATCCACGCGACGTAGGGTAAAATAACGTCCATGGATAGATATCTTCGTACCAAAAATATTCGGTAACCTAGGCCATCGGTTGCGGCAATGGCTTCGGCGGCAATTAAAAATAACCAACCTGCACCCAGTGATAAACGCACAGAATCGATGAGTTTTGGCATTAATTGCGGCAGCAAAACGCGAACTATAATTTGTGATGTATTTGCGCCTAATGTTTGCGCCTTTACTAATTGTTCGTTGGGAATTTCTTCGGCGCGTCTTTGAATGTCGCGAGCAATAAATGGAAAGATGCCAATAACGATTAGAACAACTTTAGATAATTCGCCAAGACCAAAAACAATAAATAGAATTGGTAGTAATGCCAACGGTGGAATTAATGAGATAACCGTTAAAAAGGGCGATAAGCCCGATTTCACCAATGGAATTGCACCGGTAAAAATACCAAATAGCAAACCCAATGCTGCTGCACATAAAACGCCTAATCCTAACCGCTTTAGACTGCTTGCGGTATCTATCCAAAATGTGTACTCGCCGCTGCGTTTGCTAGGCTCTAGAGCCAAGCGTTCTATCGCGTCAGCCATTTTGCTAACCGGCGGTAATAATTTGTCGTCAGCGTTTTCAGCAAGTCGCGCATTAGAATTAATTACATAAAGTACGGCAATTAAAAAAAACGGCAAAATTCCAAGTGCAAACGCTAGAGGTTTCGAGGGCTTTAAATTGATTAGGCGTTTCATAGAATAATTATTTACAGTTTTCCGTCTGCGGCCATTTGCATAAAGGTTGGATCGAAACGCAATTTAATATTGTTTGGATCACCGTAAATGCCTGAGGGTGTTTCAATGCCAACAAAGCCTGCATCCGGTGCGCCTTCGCCTAAAATGCTGTGGTCAAATGAAAATTCAGCAACCTGTTGCATAGTGGTTTTTAATTCAGAACTATTGGTTAACGATAGTGCTTGGCTCGGCTGATAAAACATTTCGGTGTTTGCTAGCTGCGCTTCATACCCGGTTAAATCGGTACCGGAAGCTTCGGCCATAAAAGTTTTTGCTTCTTTTGCAGCAGCGTCGTCACCGCTCATGGTTGCCATGATTTCATACCAGGCGCCAACCAGTGCTTTACCGAAATTAGGGTTTTCTTTTAGAACATCGGTATTTACAACTAACAGATCAATAATTTCGCCGGGAATTTTTGAAGAATCAAATACCAGATTGCTGCTGGGGTTTGTAAGAATTTCGCCTAATAAAGGGTTCCATGTAACAACAGAAGTCACATCGGATGTGCCGTAAACAGAAACCAAATCTGCGTCGGAGGTATTTACTACTTTTAAATCACGTTCTGATAATCCCACGCTATCTAATGCGCGAGCTAATAAATAATGTGAAACACTTAATTCAACCAGATTAACGGTTTGACCTTTGATTTCGGCGAGGGATTTTTTATCTTTGAGTACAACACCATCGTTGCCGTTGGAGAAGTCTCCAACAATTAATGCGGTTGAATCTACGCCACCCGCAGCAGGAATGGTTAGCGCATCCATGTTCGTCATAGAGCAACCGTCAAAAGCTCCGGCGGTATATTGATTTATGGATTCTACGTAATCATTGATTTGCACAACATCAATTTTAATATCGTATTTATCGGCCCATTTTTTAACGATACCGTGTTCGGCACCATAGGCCCAAGGCATCCAACCCACGTAAATTGACCAGCAAATTTTAAAATTATCGCGAGCAAATACTGAATTAGTCAGGGAAATTAATAGCGCTGCAAGGAGAAGGTGTTTCATTGGAGACCTCTCGGATTTATAAGTATCAAATTTTCAGTTACGTGGAGCACTCTTGGCTAAACGCCAATTAAGTCTCCCGGGCTTTTGTCCCGCCGTGTAACCTCTATCTGAACTATCCGAAAGGAAAGTTAAGGAAGGTCGAGTGCTCTCGGACCAGTCGCTTAAGAATAAGCCGGAACCCTAGCGCTCTATTTAATCAAATTGTATCGCCGTCTATACCAAGAGTACGGTCGTTTTTATTAAAGCAGCCTTTATGCCACCGAGTAGATGTCTTGGAATTGGCGGTATTAAGCGGCTACCTACAAAATTAACTATTATCATACGATCATAGTTGGTGCATTTCTATTTTTTATTTAAGTTAATGGTGCGCCCTTTAGTAATAATTTTGTATTTTGTAAGGAATCCTTCTTCAATTTCTGTCAGTTTAAATTAAACCGAGTAATAATTATTAATATCGTCGCGAGTAACAACGCCTAGAATTTCGGTCTCCAGCGGTAATTGTCGAGGGTTTTGTACATACACGGCCTCGACGGATTCGCTTTTCATTAATAAATGCGCTTCAAGTACGGTAGCCTGCTCGTGAATGGGAGGCATAGTGAGTTTTTTGCCCGGCACTTCTAAAAGGTCGATGGGTTTTTCAAGGGTCAAAATGGCATTTGGTGCGTCTTCTAAAAAGCGCGCTAAGTCTGCGGCACGTAATAGACGTTTGGTTTTACCAAGTTCATTGAGAACAATCCAATCCGGTCTTTTCTCTAGCAGTTCGATTGCTTTTTTATGGTCAATTTTATAAGGAGAAGACACTAATTTGACGTTCATAAGACTTCGGATGCCGATCCTTCGCAGGTCGTTTTCAAAGCTTGTGGATTTAACAATTAAACCTTGGCTTTTTAGGCTGGTAACAAATATGCCTTGGTCACCGATAAAATATCGTGTTGTTAAACAAGAAATTACCACGACCAGCATACTTGGGAAAATAATGGTGGGATTGTTGGTTAATTCGAGCATGGTAACCAGAGCAGTGAGTGGAGCGTTGAGTACAGCTCCAAGGCTTGCGGTCATGCTCACTAGCACATAAAAGGTGGTTCCCGAGGCGTGAATAGGGTACGCCCAATGTGCGAAGAAACTTAAAATGGCTCCGAAAATTGCGCCAATAAATAATGTTGGGCCGATTAATCCACCGGGCATACCAAGATTTACACTGACGCCGGTTGCTATTATTTTTCCGATTAAAATTAATGTCAGTAATTTAACCTCTGTGTGGTCGAGCATGGCTTCTGCGACTGTGTCGTAGCCAAGACCTAAAATCTCCGGCAGATAAAGTGCAATTACTCCAGTTACTGCACCTGCGAAGCTTATGCGAATAAATATGGGCGTCGCATGCAATGGATTTTTCAATAGCATTAATTTAGAAAATACGGTGGCCAATAATCCAATTAGAACTCCTGCCACGAGCAAAAACGGTAATTCGGTTAGGCTGGTAATTGCAATATCTTGAACGCTAAAAACAAACTCTGTACCAAATGCTAGGCGCGTAATTAGCGCTCCCGCAAAAGACGCCATAATTACTGGCACAAAACCGGTAATTGTGTACTCCATTAAGACCACTTCCATGGCAAATATAACGCCTGCTAATGGCGTGTTAAATGAGGCCGAAATGGCAGCAGCGACACCGCAGGCTACTAAATTACGTAAGCTGTTGTTGGGAATTTTGAGAACCTTACCAAAGCCGCTGGCTGCTCCTGCACCTAAATGTACAGCTGGTCCTTCTCGACCTACAGATTGACCAGTGATTAAACACAAGGCTCCGGCAAAAAATTGCACCCAAAAATTGGATTTTGCTAAATGCCCTTGGAAGTTGTACAGGCGATCGAGTACGTATCCGGCGCCAACGCGAATACTGCGCTTGGGAAGAAATTGAAAAATAATGCCGATAATCACAGCTCCCGCAAAAGGAACTAAAAATCTTAAATAAAATGGTAATGTTTCGAAGCCTTCTGAATTGGGTAAATACAGGCTTGTGCCGAGTTCAATGAGCGCTCGAAATGAAACAATTAGAACAGCGGCGAGGCATCCGGTGATTAAACCTAAAATAGTTAACTGTGGCAGTGCATTCAAGTATGAAAGCTGATGACGGAAATTGGTCAAAGACGAGGTTATTGCTGATCGAAAACCTTTTTGCATTGGACGATACGACGAGTCAATGAATTTAGAATTAGCAAGGGTAAACTAAAAGTTCCTGTAACGGTAATTTAAGACACCGGTAGAATTGCCGATATAGGAAATTCCGATTAACCCAGCGTTTCCAGAGACACTGGAATGGGTTGCCAATTTCAAGCGCTATAAGTAATTGAAATTGTATAGAAATTGAAATCCGTATTGTCAATTTCCGATCTCTGTGTCGTTCATCGATGCGTTAATCGGAGTTCTCTATAGTTATTTTCATTTTTCAGTATTGGGGCTACGCAATGGCGTCAATCACCAATGCTTTAGCTTTTGGTTCTGCGTGGGTATCATTGCCGCCTTTATTTGACGATCGTTGTTGGTGCGAATCGCACGATCATATGGGCTAGAGGGCTTTTTCAATGGTAAAAGTAGGTATCGTTGGTGCCACTGGTTATACCGGTGTTGAGTTGCTGCGAGTTTTGGTCAATCACCCGCAAGCGGAAGTTGTTGCGGTAACCTCTCGTTCTGAGGCGGGCGTAAAAGTGAGTGATTATTTTCCAAGCCTACGAGGTCGCCTTGAGCTTACTTTTACCGACCCAACCTTTGATGAGCTCAGTCACTGCGATGTGGTGTTCTTCGCCACGCCTCATGGTGTAGCTCAGGCCCAGGTTCCTGAACTGATTTCTCGTGGCGTTAGGGTTATTGATTTGTCTGCGGACTTTCGAATCCGAGATGTCGCCCTCTGGGAGAAGTGGTACAACCAACCTCATGGTTGTCCCGATTTGGTCGATATGGCTGTATACGGCTTGCCAGAGCGTAATCGTGAGCAGATTGCTAACGCTAAGTTGATTGCCTGTCCAGGATGCTATCCTACGGCCACGCAAATGGCTTTTTTACCGTTAATTGAAGCAGGTCTTGTTGATACTCAGTCGTTAATTGCGAATGCGGCGTCAGGTGTCAGTGGTGCTGGTCGTCAGGGTAAGATCGACAATCTTTTTGCCGAAATCTCCGACAGTTTTAAAGCGTATGGCGTTAGTGGTCATCGTCATCTGCCGGAAATTGAGCAGGGTCTGAATGATGCGTTGCCTCAGGGTGAAAAAGTCAGTTTGACGTTTGTGCCGCATTTATTGCCCATCATTCGCGGTATTCACGTAACGGCCTACGCAAAATTGCGTGACACTAGTGTTGATTTGCAGGCGTTGTTTGAAAGCCGTTACGCAAACGAACCCTTTGTTGATGTGCTGCCAAAGGGCAGTTGTCCACAAACTCGAACCGTGAAGGGGACTAACCTCTGTCGAATTGCAGTCGCTCGCCCTCAAGAGCGTGACACGGTTGTAGTGATGTCTGTTATTGATAATTTGGCAAAAGGTGCCTCAACTCAGGCAATCCAGAATTTTAATATCATGTTTGGGTTGCCAGAAGGTCAAGGTTTAGAGCAGGTCGCATTATTCCCATAAGATTTGCTTCTACAATTACAGTCATCTGCACAGAACAAAATATTCTAATGGGAATGGCTTGAGCGATGACAAAACTCAAATCGACAAAATCGAAACAGTTAGTAGTGGTTGAGCATCAGCCGTGGCGAGGGCGCATTTTGTTGCTCGTCGCGGTAGTGGCGATTGTACTTGCAAGCTTTGGCGGGTATTGGTTTGGTGGCTACGTGTTACGTCAAGAAGTGGCTGAGCTCACTGTCGCAAAGCAGGCGCTAGAGTCAAAGCTTGCGAGCGCAGAGGATAAGGTTAACGAATTGCGTCAACAATCGGCGAATCTGCGTTTGGGTTCAGAGATCGATAAAAAAGCCAGCGAAGATGTGCGCAATCAGGTTGTAGAACTCAGAGATAAGATCGCAACTTTAGAGGCTGATATCAGTTTCTATCGTGGCATCATGTCACCGAAAGGTAATCAGCAAGGCCTAACCATTGGACAGGTCGATTTTATCGCCACACAAATCCCGCGCCATTATCAATATCGAATGGTTATCCAGCAACTGGCAAGTAATCACAATTTGATTTCCGGGGCGTTAACTGTCACTGTTGTGGGCCGACAGGGCGGCCAGGCGCGCCAATTTCCATTGAAAGATCTTTCTGAGCAAATCGACGACGAAGACATCAAGTTGCGATTTAAATACTTCCAGAATATCGAAGGCGAGCTAGTTCTTCCCGAAGGTTTTGAGCCCGAACGTATCGAATTGATGGCAAAATCGAGTGGTAAAAACGGGCAATTAGTAGAGAAAAAGTTTGGTTGGTTGGTTCAGGAGACCTAGAACAATGTTCAACAAAAAAAGCGCTGACGTAAGTACGCCAAAAGCTTCGAAAGGTGCGACTACGTTGATTTCAAATACCACGGAAATCAAAGGTGATTTGGCTTTTAGTGGCAATCTTATGATTGAAGGTAAGGTGTTTGGCAACATTACTGCCGCTGAAGGCCCTGCCCATCTTCAGGTTCTCGACTCTGGCGAGGTTATCGGTGAGATTCGAGTGCCGACCATTATCATCAATGGTCGTGTTCGAGGTGATGTCTATTCAAGCGAACACGTTGAGCTCGCAGAGCGCGCCGTTGTTGATGGCAATGTTCATTACGCGTTGATTGAGATGGTTAAGGGTTCACAGGTTAACGGTAATCTTGTGTTCGAAAAAGTACAGCCTGCCAAGGCACCAGCCAAGTCTGATAAACCATCTGCCAAGTCAGATTCTAAACAAGACTTGAAAAATGGTGGCGCTGAGCCCATTAATGCTTGATCATTAGACTCAAGTATTTTTTGGCTTTCAACTGGTTACGAGGTGACTATGGCTTCTGGTGTTATGTATCATGACGCTGCCGCAGATTCTGCTAACTCTTTAATTAATCTTACTGATAGCGCGGTAAGTAAAGTGCGAGAGTTGATTGAAGATGAAGGTAATGAAGACTTAAAGTTTCGAGTGTATGTAACCGGTGGCGGCTGCTCTGGATTCCAATACGGTTTTACTTTCGATGAATCAACTACCGACGATGACTCCGTTATCTCGGTTGGTGGTGTTTCTGTTTTAGTAGACTCCCTGAGTTACCCTTTTTTGACCGGCTCCACTGTCGATTATGAACAAGGGTTAGCGGGTGCTCGATTTGTGGTAACCAATCCCAATGCGTCTAGCACCTGCGGCTGTGGAGCTTCCTTTACTATATAGTTTGAATTCACAACAAGTTTTTGGGTGGAGTTGTGAGTTTGGTCGATACTCTATGAAAAACTTGTTTTATTTCTTTCTCATTTTCTTCGGTTGGTCATCTTTAGTGAATGCGCAAGTCGAACAGCGCAATGACTTGCTGTTCGAAGGCAACTATCTGGTGCGCATTGGTAACAACTCTCCCGAAGAAATTGAGCGTGCACTTGTGCGTATTGAGCAGTATTTTCTGGCCGATCAACCTGAAGGTGATTACGACCCGGTTGTAATCGTATTGCACGGCCCAGAAGTCGGCATTTTTTTACGCAGTCAATATCAGGAACATAAGCACTTGGTCGATTTGGCCGCTCGTCTAACCGCCTTCGAAGTCGTTGATATTCGTGTTTGCGAGACCAGTATGGGGGTGCTTGGTCGGCCAGTGAATGAGCTGGTTCCTTTCGTAAATACCGTACCTTTTGGGCCTGCCGAGGTGAATCGCCTCATTAGCGAAGAGCAATACCTATACTTTTGACAAGCAGCCGACGGCTAAAAAGTCGTTGGCTTTTAGGTATCGTTTGCATTAACGTCTGGATTTTCCATCGATTTCCAAAAAAAATTCTATGCGTATTCGCGAAGCAACAGAAGACGACTTTGGACAAATTTGGCCAATCTTCCATGAGGTCGTCTCGGCGGGTGATACCTATGCCTTTGACGTTAACACCGATGCTGCTGGAGCGCGAAGGCTTTGGCTCGATGTGCCGCGTAAAACATTTGTTGCCGAAGATAAAGGCGAAATAGTCGCGACCTATTACATTAAAACCAATCAATCTGGCCCTGGTGAGCATGTATGTAACTGCGGTTATATGGTGGCGAGTGTTCATCGAGGTAAAGGAATTGCTGCTGAGTTGTGCGAGCATTCTCAACTGATCGCCAGGTCGCTTGGTTACAAGGCTATGCAATTTAATTTTGTCGCTACGTCTAATACCGGCGCGGTGCGGCTTTGGTCAAAACTTGGATTTGAGACTGTTGGGCGCTTGCCTCAAGCCTTTAACCACCCAGAGCAAGGTTTGGTGGACGCTTTGGTGATGTATAAATGGCTCTAATCTTAAGCGTTTCTCGTGCGCTTTATGGTTAGTGCTTTTTAGCTAGGACTTCGTGGTGCGGCGGGATATATCGCACCCAATACGAGATCTCTGGTTGCTCCGGTAACACTGGGGCAGTTATTCGTTAAATTCTTCATTGTGCGCATCGCCAGCCATGCAAATCCAGCTGATTCTACCTGTTGTGGGTCAATGCCAAGGTCTGCTGTGCTTTTCACACCTACGTTGAATAATTCAGATAACCGCGTCATTAGTGCAGTGTTGAATGCTCCACCACCGCAAATAAATACTTCATCAGGGCTAAACAGTTCTAGTGTTTGCTTTGCGATGCAAGTGGCCGTGAATTCAAGCAGGGTAGCTTGCACATCTTGCGGTAAAAAAACTGTCTGTTCGTCGAAGCCTTCAAGAATGGCGTTTAGCCAATCCAAATTAAATTCTTCTCTACCTGTACTTTTGGGATGCGGTTGCGACAAAAATGGGTGTGCGAGTAGTTTTTCGAGCAGGCTTTCGCTTACGATTCCTGATTTCGCCCAATTGCCATTTTCATCAAATGGTTTGCCTTGGTGCATTTCACACCAGGCGTCCATCAGACGATTGCCTGGCCCTAGATCGAAGCCAATTAGCTCATTATTAGGATCAAGTTTAGAAAGGTTGCTGATGCCACCAATGTTAATTATTGCTCGTGATTTGTTGGGCGAAGAGAAAAAAGCTCTGTGAAAAATAGGAGCTAAAGGTGCTCCTTGCCCACCTGCTGCTATATCTTTACTGCGGAAGTCTGCGACTGTGGTGATACCGGTAAGTAGCGAGATTACGCTGGCATCACCAATTTGCCAACTAAATGGAAAGGGGGATGTACCTGGAGGACGGTGCCGTATTGTTTGTCCGTGACTGCCGATAGCAGAAATCTCCGTAGATTTTTTTCCGGACTTTTCCAACAGAGACATAGCTGCTTGGGCAAATAAATAGCCAAGCTCTTGATGAGTTTCCCCGATCCGATCAATAGAGTAGGAATTGCAAGTGGTGAGCTCATCCAAACGCAATTTCAGATCGTTTGGAATGTCGTGGCAGTAATGATTTAATAGTTGGAAGTGCTCTTTGGTGACTTCCAGCAACACAGCATCGATGCTATCGATGCTGGTGCCGGACATTAGCCCAATATAGAGCTCAGTTGTCATTGCTTGGGGTCGTTTACGTCTTGCAATGCAAGCTGTGTATTAGCAATTACACCAAGTTTTGCAAGGTGTGGCTGAGTTTGCTGAGCAAAGCGTAACATTTGTGCGTCGGGGATGGATTTCGCTTTTGGTAGTTTCACAGTTACAGGATTTCTTACGGCGCCATTTACATAAAACTCATAATGCAAATGAGGTCCTGTTGCGAGTCCGGTCGAACCAACATAGCCAATAACCTGCCCTTGTTTCACGTGAGTGCCATTTTTCACGCCACGACGGAAGTTGTTCATGTGCGCATAAAGGGTTTTATAGGTTTGGCCGTGTTGAATGATTATCGCGTTACCATAACCGCCTTTTTTACCTGCAAACACAACTTTGCCATCACCAACAGCTTTAATGGGTGTGCCCTTTGGAGCTGCGTAGTCTGTACCTTTGTGTGCGCGAATGGTGTTCAGCACCGGGTGTTTACGTTGTAGGTTAAAGTGCGAGCTAATACGAGCGAAGTCGACGGGTGTGCGCAGAAATTCTTTGCGCATTGATTGGCCGTCGGGAGTGTAGTATTGGCTGTCACCGGATTCGTCGGTGTATCTAACAGCTCTATAAGTCTTATTTTGATTGGTAAATTCGGCGGCTAAAATTGCGCCATTGGCAAACTTCTCGCCGTCTAGAAATTTCTCTTCGTAGAGGACTTTAAATTTATCCCCTTTGCGAATATCCAGCACAAAATCGATATCCCAACCAAAAATATTGGCCATTTCCATAATGACACTGTCATCCATGCCGACTCGGGAGCCTGCTAAGAACAATGATTCGTTAATTTGAGCCTCATTAAAGGCTAATTTTACGTCTGGAACGGCGGTTTGCTGAGTGAAATCAAAAGAGGCATCTGATTTGTTAAACATCAGAGTATCTAAGCGATTAGGCTTGTATCTAACTGCTACAAGTTCGCCTTCCTCAATCAAAAACTCAATTTCTTCACCCGGCTTAAGTTTGGTGAGTCCTTTGGCAGAGTCGCTACTGTTTACAAATTGATAGACATCTCTATCACTCAGTTTTACGCGCTTAAAAATATTCGACAAGTTATCGCCGGATTTAACAATTTGTTTCTGCCAGTTTTGAGTCGGCTCAGAAGGGCTGTTTTGATCGACTGAACTACTTAGCACTTCCGATGCTATAGCGGTTAGATTGCTATCCTCTGGCTGCGAAAATTCAGTTTCAATAGCTATTTGAGAGGCTGTTGCGGTCGTCTGTGCAGAATCTATTTCCCATTGCGGATCATTTATTTCCTGCTCTGCAAATGATATTGCTTGGTCGGATAAAGCTTTCTCGGCAGAAAGTTCTTTATGCTTAATTGCGTTGGCGTCTTTACTTGGCCAAACAGACAACAATCCAAGCAGCGATACGGTTAGAGCGCTCGTTACAATAAAATGAGTCTTGGGGAAATGCAGCCAGTTTAACGACTTTGATGTTTCTGTTTTTGAATCAATTGGTTGCATGGGAATCTTGAAAATTAGTTAAAAAACACACTGTATTTCTTTGTTTATAACAGAAAAAAGGGTATTTATCATCCCAATGAAACAACTTTATCGAAAATTTTGCGCGTGTTCTCAAGGTTTGCTTTGATTGTTTTTTAAGGTAAGGTTCCGCGTCCTAAAAGTCAGACGTAGATTATCTTTTCTACCTTACAGATTATATCTTTTATTTCTCCTTGTTATTTAATCATAGGCAAAAAATCCATGGCGGTGAGTATTCAAAATCTCCTCGATGACTTGCAATCACGAGGCTTGGTCAATCAGATGACCGGTGAAGAACAATTGATAGAGCATCTGAAAGAGCCTCGCATCCTATATTGTGGTTTTGATCCCACCGCCGACAGTCTTCATATTGGTAGTTTGGTTCCGCTTTTGACGCTGCGACGCTTTCAGTTGGCTGGGCATAAACCTATCGCTCTGGTTGGTGGAGCTACGGGTTTAATTGGTGACCCCAGTTTTAAGGCGCAGGAACGCAAGCTGAATTCGTCCGAAGTGGTAGCAAAATGGACCCAAAAGATTCAGCAGCAGGTATCTCGTTTTATCGAATTCGACTCTGGTGATAATTCAGCGTTGGTAGTAAATAACTTAGATTGGGTTGGCAAGCTTGATTTAGTGAGTTTTTTACGAGATGTGGGTAAGCATTTCTCCGTAAATAACATGATTAATAAAGAGTCGGTTAAGCAAAGATTGGATCGCGAAGGAGAAGGTATTTCCTTTACCGAATTTACCTACATGCTTTTGCAGAGTTATGACTTTGCCGAACTGTTTAAGCGTCAACAGTGCTCCATACAAATTGGTGGTTCCGATCAATGGGGTAACATCATTGGTGGTGTTGACCTTGCTCGCAAGATGTACGGTGGCAGCGTCTTTGGCCTTACTCTTCCACTGGTAACCAAATCTGACGGTACCAAGTTCGGTAAAACAGAGTCCGGTACGATCTGGTTGGATGCATCGAAGACATCGCCCTACGGTTTTTATCAGTTCTGGCTAGGAACAGCCGATGCCGATGTCTACAAGTTCCTAAAATACTTCACGTTCCTATCGGTCGAAGAGATAGACGCGATAGAGGCGGAAGATAAATCGGCAGCAGGTCGCCCCAAAGCGCAAGGTATTCTTGCGGAGCAAGTGACAGAGCTGGTTCATGGCGAAGATGGATTGGCTGCGGCGAAACGAATTACCGAGGCAATGTTCAGTGGTAATTCTGAGTTGTTGAGTGAAAATGATTTGGATCAATTGGCTTTGGATGGCTTACCTTCGAGTAAATTGAGTTTTGCTGATCTTCAGGAAAAGCCTTTAACCACAATTTTGGTTGAGTGTGGAATGGTGTCTGCGGGCCGCGAAGTTAAAGACGCGCTCGGAAGAAGTGCCGTTTGGATCAATGGGGTAGAGAAATCTCAAGATGACAACATGTTGAGTGCTCAAAACTTCTCTAATGAAACTGCTCGTTATGGCCGCTATTTCTTGGTTAAGTTGGGTAAGAAGAAGAACCATCTGATCGAAGTTTCTTACTAATATCCCGAGTGTAAAAATAATTCTAAAAAAGAGTTGTCAGTCAAAAATATATTCCGTATAGTTCGCGCCCTCTTGCCAAGGGGTACAGAGAAAGCCCGCTGTAGAAGGGTTTTCAAAGGCTCCTTGAAGAAAAGATTCATCTATAAAGATTGAGTTTTTTCAAGCAAGGTTCTGGCAGTTTTCGATGTGATTTTTGAGTAAAAAAGCCCATCGAAAAGAACTTGAATAAAGTGCTTGCCAAGAATGAAAGGTTGCGTATAATGCGCGCCCTCTTGTCCAGGAAGAAAAAGAAAGCCATTTATTAAAAGGGTTTTCAAAGCTTCCTAAATAGAAGGTTTTGGTTCTAAGAATTAAGCTTTCTAAAGACAAGGTTCTGGCAAATTTCGAAGTGATTTTTAAGATAAAAAGAGCGACGAAAAAAAC
>CALMJT010000139.1 GCA_937864365.1 uncultured Alteromonadales bacterium
TTCCTTCAAGTTTTGTCATTATTGGTTATGCCGCCAGTTTTTATTTTTTATCTTTAACCTTAAAAACCATACCGGTAAGCACCGCATACGCCATTTGGTCTGGCTTAGGTATTGTGATAGTTGCGAGTATATCTTGGGCGTTTTTTGGTCAAAAACCAGATGCTTGGGGATTTATTGGTATGACACTAATTATCGCGGCGTATTAATTCTTAATACTCTGTCGAAAACCACGGTAAATTAAGCCGATAGAACTGTCGGCTTTAGGCACTTAAAGCAGCAAGCAAAGCGGTGGCAACAACTAAATCAATAACAACAGAATGGGTCTAATAAAATACGAGCGCTGTTATTAAGACTAATAACAGCGGTTTAAATGACTTACTCGTAAGCTATTAAAATTCACTGATTTTCACGGGCCATTTTTAATCCCGTTGCCATGGCGGTTTTCAGCTTCAACGGTTTTATGGGTTTATTTAGCAAGGCAAAACCAAAATCGCGCGCTAAATGACGTAACTCGTTTGAGTAATTCGCCGTCGCCAAAATAACGGGAATGCGTTTAAATTTTGCGTCGCCCAAACTGCACACATGCTCTTTGATCATATCAATGGCTTGCAAACCGGTCGTATTGTCGTCTAAGTGATAATCGGCAATCACAATATCTGGCAGATCTTCGTTATCTCGCAAATACTCGTCTAACTGCTCTAGGGTTTGAATCGTCATTACCTGACATTCCCAACGACCTAATAGAGACTCCATACCCTGGCAAATTTCCAGGTCGTTATCGATGACTAACGCGTGTGCGTGTTGCAACGACTGGCTTAAATGGTCGATAGGGAAGCTGGCTGCGGTTTGTTGTTGCCGCACACTTCCGTAAGGTACGGTAACGGAAAAGCAAGAGCCAAGCCCCGGTCTTGAACGCACATTAATGGCGTGACCTAGTACTCCGGCAATGCGATCAACAATGGCCAGTCCTAAACCCAAACCTTTATCGAAGCGGCTATTTTTGCCGTCTAGACGTCTAAATTCTTGGAAAATTTCTTCGAGTTTGTCTTCGGCAATGCCAATTCCGGTATCCCAAACCTGAATTTCCAAGCCATCACGCTTACGACGACAACCAACCACCAAACGGCCGGTATCGGTATAGCGAATAGCATTGGTAAGAAGGTTTCGTAAAATACGCGCGAGTAATTGGCTATCGGACGAAATAATTGCCGAAGAAGGCACGTATCGGAATGCGAGACCTGCTTGCTCGGCTAAGCGACTGAATTCGGCAACTATTTTGCTAAGCAGATCATCAATATTAAACGAGTCTTGAACAGCTTCGACTACGCCCGCTTCTAACTTAGAAATATCGAGCAACGAGTTAATCAAGGTCTCCATATTCTCAAGAGAATAATTTAAGGAGCTGACTAGCTGATTGCCTTCACCGGGTAGGTTTAACTCAGACAGCGTGGTCGCAAATAGCCGCGCTGCGTTCATGGGTTGTAAAACATCATGACTGGCAGCGGCCAAGAATTTGGTCTTCGATTCGTTAGCGCGCTCGGCTTCTTTTTTGGCGTTAATGAGACTAATCTCAATTAATTTACGCTCGTCGATTTCTTTGCGCAGCAAACTGTTGATTTCTGAAATCTGCCTAGTGCGCTCCTCAACACGCTGCTCCATATAATGATACGCATGTTCCAACGCTTGGGCGGTTTTACGTTGCTCGGTAATATCGTGAGCCAAACTAAAGAAACCCAGCACCTGACCGTCTTGGTCGTAATCGGGCACATAGGTTTTCTTAGAGATTCTACCCTTGCCCAAACCGTTAATTTGCTCGGCCTCAAAGGTTACCTGCTGACCTTTGAGCACTCGGCGAACGTGAGGCAAGTGAGTTTCATAGTCTTCGTTTTCGTAAAGATCGCGAAGATGCTTGCCAATAATGTCTTTCTTGCTGATACCAAACCAATCCTCAAAAGACCGGTTTACAAATTCGTACACCAAATTTTTGTTCATGTACGAGATCAACGCAGGCATGGCATCGGTAATCAAGCGAATGCGTTGCTCACTTTCGCGTAATGCCGCTTCTTGCTGGAAGCGCTCAGTGATATCGGTGTAAGTATTTACAAACCCGCCACCAGCCATAACATTTCGGCGAACTAAAATAACCCGGCCATTCGAAAGATGTTTAATAAACTCACGGTGGCGGCTGTCGGGTTCTTTGCCAGCAAGTGCGTGACGAATGGTCACGTCTTGAAGATCGCTTTCTGCCATAAGGCTCGGAAAATGATCACCTTGGGCGACATTGCGCGGATCGAGCTTGGCCATTTCGATAAAGCGACGATTCCAAGATTGAATCTTCAAGTCGCTGTTAACCAAAGCCACCCCCAGCGACATGTTCTCTAATGTCGACTGAAGAATATCGGCTTGTTCTTTTAAAGCTTGCTCACGATGTAACTGCTCACTCGCTTTAAGAGCCGTAATATCTGTGTAGACCACAACCAAACCACCTTCGGCTGTTGGTCTTTCAGACATCTGAATCCAGCGCCCAGAAAGCGTTTTAAAAATCAGAGGTGCGGTACGGCCGCTCGAACTGGAGGATTTCGTACTCGACTTAACACTGGTATCGATAACTCGCTGCTCAATGGAGCTGTTAAGAATGTCGTTAAAGGTGGTTTCACCGGCCACAAATTGATCGGCACCTTCGCCCCACATTTCTCGAAAGCGAACATTGGCCAAAATCATGCGGCGGTCGGCGTCAAACAAAACCAAAGATTCAGAGATGCTATCGATGGCATCTTTTAAGCGCTGGCGAGTCAGTTTGGATTCCGACTGCGATATCGCCAGTTTTTCGTTGCTTTCGGCCAAGCGAATATGGGTTTCACGCAATTGATAAAAGTGCTCTTGCACCTTAGCGGCGAGCATAGCGGCGCTTTCAAACGAGCGATAAGCATCGCTGTGATTTCCCCAGCCCATTTCGACTCGGGAAATAAGAACAGAATTGATTTTTTTGAGTTTGGTGTTTTCTTTTTCGAGCTGCGCAACACGAGACTCTAAATCTCGCATTGTGGTTGTGGAATTGTCGCTGAGCAGCGTTTCCATATTATTCATTCGTTATCCTACCGATGGCTACACCAGTAAAAGTATGGTTTAAATGCATTCCATCAAGCTGTTCACCGTAGGTGTTGAAGCCTATTACGTTGTGGCGCTGGTATAGATCGGACATGTCTTGCACCAATTCGAATTTATCGATTTCGATTCGACGATGAATACAGTCGCAGGCAAACAAAAGCTGGGGCACGCCTATAGCACTGGTAATTTCCGAAAATAAAGACTTAGTATGATCAAGTACGCCGGATGTCGTCATTTTGGTCAGCACTATACCCACGTCAATTGCACAAAAAAATGTCAGGCTCAAATCGTCGTGCACCTGCTGAATCGATCGTACATAGATCGAATCACTGAGCTGCACACCCAGCGGATATAACGCAAAGGTCTCTGGACCTAAATCCTGTAATTCAAGGTTATTGATGCGGCAGTATTCCAATGCGGCAGGTTCAGCGTTTAGTTCATACACACGCCTTAAGCTTGGCGCCGCGCGCGTGACTACAAGCTTTTCGCGAGTTGCCACCAAGTGATGAGACTGAAACACCCTAAAAGGATGAGCCGTGTTTACCAGCACTAAAATCGCTGCATCACTGTGAAATCTACCGTCGTAGAAAACCTTGGTGTGGTGAAAGTGTAGGTTATCTCCCGCAGAACCACCAACCAAAGGTATGTTATTTAGTGCCGCGCGATAAGCCTTAAGTACTAGCTCTTCGCGAATGGACATTCCATCTTGCAGTGTTAAACCAAAACTGTGCTTACTGATATCGGCGACTGCTTTAACTTCAAGTCGCTCCAACATTTTATCGACTAAAACTTGCGCGTCGTCTTCGGTGAAATCAGCAAGATTGGTTACACAACTGGTTTCTATGGCAAATTCTTGCGGTGCTAAAGCAAATGCCGTTATGGATTGGCGGGTAAGTCCGGTGGGAACAATTTCCCCTGCGGTTGTGCAGCCAATTAACTTACAACCACGAAACAATCGATTTAACTCTTCGGCTAATAGTGAAAGGTCGTAATCGGCGCAACAGAAGAAGAAAACACAATCGCCAGAACCGGGATTCAAAACTTGATGGATTTCTTTTGCGGCTTCGCCAGCATTGCGGCTATTGGAGCCAGCTTTTCTTAGACTTGAAGTATCGTCGGATGAATTAAGGGAGGAACTGAAAGGTGTCTCGATAAAAGGATGTTCCATGGCAAGACCGTGCACCAAGGCAATAAGATTTAATTGAATTTAACGATTTGCGAAGTCAATGTTATTCGCTTTTTCTATTTATAGAGCTTCAGTGTATGAAAATTAAAACTAAGAGACCAGTCGACTTTGGATGGAGCGAGAAATTAAAAATTATTATTTTTAGACATAAAAAAGGGCCCGTGAACATAGGCCCAAGAAGTTTGCTTTAATCAAGGAGGATAAAGCTTCCTGGTGGGCAACCTTGGAAACTTATAAAGCAAACGAAACGGTACAAATTGGCCGCTAGGATAAATTGACGGATAAAACAATTTATCGCTAGCAGCCCAATTCTGAGTTTTAAACCTAAAGGTTTAAGTGATCAGATTAGAAGAAACCTAATGGGTTAACGTCGTAGCTAACCAACAAGTTTTTGGTTTGTTGGTAATGATCTAGCATCATTTTGTGGTTTTCACGACCAATACCTGATTTCTTGTAACCGCCGAACGCAGCATGCGCTGGGTAGTGGTGGTAACAGTTGGTCCAAACACGGCCAGCTTCGATACCACGACCCATACGGTAAGCACGGTTCATGTCACGAGTCCAAAGACCTGCACCCAAACCGAACTCAGTGCTGTTAGCAATCGCTAAAGCTTCTGCTTCGTCTTTAAAGGTGGTTACACCAACAACTGGGCCAAAAATCTCTTCTTGGAATACGCGCATGTTGTTGTTGCCGCGTAGCAAAGTAGGCTCAATGTAGAAACCGTTAGCGAAACCAGGAACATTAGCTGGGCCACCACCGATCAATACTTCCGCACCTTCTTGGCGACCAATTTCGATGTAGCTCAGGATTTTTTCGTATTGCTCAGAAGACGCTTGCGCACCTACTTGAGTTTCAGTGTCTAGTGGGTCACCACGCTTGATTTGCTTGGTACGGCTGATAACCAAAGAAATGAAGTCGTCGTAAATGCTTTCGTGAATCAATGCACGGGAAGGACAAGTACAAACTTCACCTTGGTTGAAGAATGCCAATACCATACCTTCAACAGCTTTGCTCAAGTAAGAATCTTCGTAACGAGTAACGTCTTCGAAGTAGATGTTTGGAGACTTACCACCAAGCTCAACAGTCGATGGAATGATGTTTTCAGCAGCACACTTAAGGATGTGCGCACCAACTGGAGTAGAACCGGTAAACGCGATTTTAGCGATACGGGTGCTGGTCGCTAGCGCTTGGCCTGCTTCTGCACCGAAACCGTTAACAACGTTCAATACACCAGGAGGTAATAAATCTTTGATGATATCGACCAATACCAAGATAGAAGCAGGAGTTTGCTCAGCAGGCTTCATAACGATGCAGTTACCTGCCGCCAATGCTGGAGCCAATTTCCATGCAGCCATCAAAATTGGGAAGTTCCAAGGAATGATCTGGCCAACAACGCCGAGTGGCTCGTGGTAGTGGTATGCAACAGTGTTCTCGTCGATTTCGCTTAGGGCGCCTTCTTGAGCACGAATACAACCTGCGAAGTAACGGAAGTGATCTACCGTTAAAGGAATATCAGCGTTTAGGGTTTCACGAACGGCTTTACCGTTATCCCAAGTTTCAGCAACCGCAATTGCTTCAAGGTTTTGCTCGATACGATCAGCGATTTTCAAAAGAATGTTAGAGCGCTCTGTTGGAGAAGTTTTGCTCCAAGTCACTTTAGCTTTGTGCGCGGCGTCTAACGCAAGGTTAATATCAGCTTCGTCTGAGCGTGGGATTTCACAGAATACTTCGTTGTTTACTGGTGAAGTATTTTCAAAATAACGGCCATTTACCGGTGCCACCCACTCACCGCCGATGAAGTTTTCGTAGCGTTTTTTAAAGGTAACAACTGAACCTTCTCGTCCCGGTGCAGCATAGATCATGATGGTTACTCCGATTTGGTTGTTTGTTTGTTCACTGGCCTGATAGTCAGGGCGCAATAGCTCTTTTTTTGTTATGGGTTTTTATAGGAACCTCTGATTAACTCCAAGGCCACTGTGCACAGCTTTTGTTTAAAGGAAACAAAACTGCTTAAGGTCGAGTAGTCTTGGAGTTAATCCGAGATCCCCAAGTTAAAAAACGCGTGATTAACCCTTTAAAAACCACACGTTAATTCAAAATGAGCTGAATTTGCCTGATAACCAAAAACGCCTTCGCTCAAAAATCCGATTCATCGGCAAGGTGTGAAACCGGCAAACTCAGTTACCAGTCTCGCACACAGATACTTCGTCGTTGTATTAATTCTTAGAAGTTAACAATTGCACCTAATGCAAGTGTTTGAGCTTCTTCCGAAGCAGATCCAAGTGTAATTTCGTTAATGCTGTATTCGGCAACAAAGGTTACGTTACTGTTGTAAGCATGGAACCACGCAAACTGAGTACCTTCGTTTTCCCAACCTAGATCGATTTCAACGTCGGTTTCGCCGTAAGAAGCAACATAGCGGTTTTTACCGTGCTTGAACGCAACCTGCGCCAAGTAACCATCGCTATCAACTTCTTCGCCGTTTTCGGCTAAAAGATTGGTTAAGCCTAAGCCTGCGTCACCGCCTGGGCCAAGTAAGAAGCCAACAGCTTCGCCATCAAAACCAGAAGCGTGTATCGAGAAACCACCTAGGGTTAATTTTGCACCGTAAGAAATGCCGAAGGTATCAACGTCTTCTTGTAAATCAGACTCGGTTGATTGCTGTAAGAAACCCGCAAACGCGTTGATCTTACCGCCGCTGAATTTACCTTCGTAAGTCAACTCACCTTCAAAACGTGGTGTGTTTTCTTCGCTAGTACGGTTTGGACCTCTGTCGTCGGTGGTGTTGCCTGGGTCAACAATACCCAAGGCCAATCTAAAACCACCTTTGGTTGGTGTACGGTAAGTGATTTGTGATGTTGGTAATGGATAGATGTAACCAGAACCAATATTACCGAAAGATACACCAGTGCCATCAACAAGGCCCAAAGTATCGTTTACATTTCCGTAACCTAATAAAATTTCATCTAGGAAAATGTTAGAGCGGCTGAACAAAGTAAAGTCTTTACCGATCAATACTTGTCCCCAATCCCAATCCAATGTCGCGTAAAACTGACGCACATCGATACCGGTTTCGGTAAGGTTACGGTTACTGTCGTTGATGGATACCCAAAACGATGAGCGACCACCAATTTTTACGTTATCTAATTCTTTACTGAAATTAAATCCAACCCAGTTAGGAAGGAAGCCTGAACGAACACGTGACTGATCGCGATCGATGCCAGAAATGTCATTCTCAGTACTGGTTTGCGAAAAGAACGTGTTAAATGAAGCATCAACACTGAAAGTACCAACTTTCTCGTCTTCGTAAACTTTAACGTCCGCAAAAGCACTACCACTTGCCAATGCAACACAGCCTGCCAATAAGATTGGTTTAAAGTTGTTATTATTTATCTTCATTTTTCAAGGTTTCCTGTGGTTTTTATTATTTTTGTAGTATTTGAAATCTGTCTTGAATCCCGAAACCGTATACATCCATGGATCAATTGTTGAGCAATCATTGCGCGAAACACAGTCAAATTCGATTTTCGCTGACAAATTACTACTGGTGACGAGTATTAACCGGTGGGTGCTTGCAAGAAATTCGTCAAAGGAGTTGTTTCTTTAACACTTTGGGGCAGGCCAAAAACAACACTTTAGATTGATCCCTAAGTATTAATCATTGGACTTAGTACTTAAGTTTAAAAAATTGTA
>CALMJT010000140.1 GCA_937864365.1 uncultured Alteromonadales bacterium
GAACCGGCCTCAACGGATTTGCAATCCGTGGCATAACCGCTTTGCTATCGCGCCAGAGGTTGCGAATTCTAAACCAAGCAAGAGAAAATTCCTAGTCTTTTCTGATGCTTAGCGACTTTTTAGAGTCTGCAAACCAGACATAACGTAAGTAAACAAGGCTCAAGTCATGCAACGAGGTGCGTATTTTAGGGATAGAGTTTGCGGAGTCAAGCAAAAATTTTGAAAATTTTGTATTTCTTTATTTTTCGATTAATGACTGATCACTTTGTCTTTATTGGTAGCAAACTAGATGTAAATTAACCAAAAGAATCAGCAAGTTAGATGGTTAAAAATAGATATTACCGAGCATTCCAAAATTTATGGCGGGCAGCTTGGATGGGAATCTGGCGGATTTAGTAATAGGTAGATCTCACCTGCTCTCCAAGCCCTTAAATAAGCTTGGAGATTGGTTTGATTAGATAAGAAAAAATATTTGACGATTAGAATAATAGTACGCTTGGGAATTCTTCTGAAATTGAACTAAACGATTGTCTGTAATTGTTAAAAAAGCTTTTTTCAAATCCGTGGTAATTGTGCACCTGAAAATTAAGGCCATTTTGCACACACCAGCCATTAAATTGTGCGAATATTTTTTTATTAAGACTGTGCTCGAATTCCGAAAAATCGGCAGGCTCACTGATGTTTTCAGATAACACAAAATAAACTATTTCTGCGTTTTCGTTTTCAACAGCTGCTTTCGATTTTTCTTTGCCGTAATGAATTAACGCTTTCCAATCTTCTTCATTGCTTGCGTTAAAGTTGGGCAAATATGCAATACGTTTGGTTGTGATTCCATTTTTCTCAATCCAAAGGCTTTGAACTTCTTTCGATCGAGATTGGTAATTTTTACTTTCAGATTGATTTATAGAAGAAAAAACAACGTTATCGTTATAGTTAAATGTTTCGCTCGGCTTACACGAGCACAAAAATATCAAGGAAAGTATCCAAAGATGTTTCATGTATCCTCCAACCAAATCCTTTTGGGTATCTTTAATTAACCGATTTAAAAATATTTAATCATGCGGTCAATTAATTGGAGTTCTACCGCTTTAAATATTTTTCGCCCGAATTTTTAATTGTTAGTTGGTCGTGCTAGTTGGAACGGATGAGATTATAAATTGAAATTTATTTTTTGTTAATATTGCCGATATTTGGTTTATCCATTCCAAAATGATTTTTTATATTGTTTCAATGAATAAAAAATTTCTCTGTTAACGCTTTTTTCGCGCACTATTTTAGGGAGTAATTAAAAGCCTACTTAGAAAGTTGACTAATGTTCTAATAAATTACTTATTCATGTTTTAAGATTAATTTATTATTCCATAAAGAAATATAAAGGGTGCTATTTCCTACAATTATTACCAGTGTTGATAACAATAGTATATCGACCTAATTAATTCTTTATCGATTAAAACTGGATGTAAATCAATTGTAAACTCTCGCTGCAAATTTTTGGTGCAGGAAAAATAGACTAAAGTCTAAATAAATTTTTTGATTTTTTTCCGGTTTGAGTGATTTTAAGGGCTATTTTTACCGAAAAAAGCCGTATTTATAAATACACTATTTTTTTGTGGTTTTTAAAATGCTTAGATGAGCGAGTTTTAGGTGAGCCAAAATGGATCAGTGACGTAAAAAGGAAGGCTACCGAATAAATCTCAGCGATTTATCCGGTAGATAGAACTCGATGAAGACACTGGCGATGTCTTCAAAGCATTTATTGCAAGCAGTTTTTTATAATTCGCAACACGTCCTTGTGTCGCCATAAACGCTGAATTAATCCGTATTACTTTTGGGAATTGTTATGGTTGCAGTTGTAGGGTAACAATCACTGGATCGTGGTCAGAGCTGCGATAAGGCCCTACCGCGGTAAAGTCGATAAGATCACCAAGATTTGGGTTGTAGAACGCCAAGGCTCGATCGTAGGTTAATTCAAACAGTTCGACGCTGTTAATTGTCCAATGAGTTAGATCGACAATATCATTAAACGCACTTGGCGAAGCTAATATGTGATCTAATGAGCCGGCCTGATCCGTTCCCGAGAAATAGAACGAAAAACTGTTTGGATCAAAAGTCTCTGCAACGGATATAAATCCGAAGGTATCTGTTACAGGTACTGAATTACCGTTGTTCAACTCGGTATTCACAGCGGTTTGAATGGTGTAGCCACGTGTTTGTGGATCATAGCTCGTTAATATTGCTAAGGCGTCTTCGTGAGTATATGTGTTTAGGTCGCCCAGAATAATTTGTCTGGCTGGCAAGGCTAAGGTATTTAATGCATTACCTAGGGCAACTGCCGTTGAAACTCTGAATGCGCCACAACTGCCTTGAATTGTATCTAATTCAGTTGGCGTGTTGTTGTCTTCAAAACAAGTAGAACCTTTAGATTTAAAGTGATTTACAACAACTGCAAATTGCTCGTTAGTTGCAGTGTGCTCAAAAACCTGAACCAAACTGTTGCGCTGACGTACCGTTGATGCACCGTTTTGTTGGGTAGGTAGTTGTATTCCAACCAAATCGCCAACGGGTGTAACAATACTGGGTTTATAAATAACGGCGTTACTGATCGCATCTGTACCGGTAATACTGGTATCGTTGGAACTAGCGAAATCGTATACGTTGGAGCCTAAACGATTATTTAATTCATCGACTAATTGTTTAATAGCACTGTTATTACCAAAACCATCATTTTCGATTTCAATTAAACCGACTACATCGGCATTAATAGTTGCTAGAGCTTCTACAATGCGAGCTTGTTGGAGTGCAAATTCCTCGGCATTTGCAGCACCGCGATTTTCTGGATAATCAAAAGTAATTCTATTTCCACGTACAACTTCGCCGTTAAAATAATTAAGTACGTTGAAGCTCGCGATAGATACATCACCATTAATGATGTTAGGCGATGGTGTTCGCGTAGAGTTGATCTGGAATGTTTCTTTAGTAGGGTTGATTCTATATTGGCCAAAGGCAAACATTAATGGACCGGTTGCATTCACAGAGTCGCCTAATCGCGGAGCGTTATCGTAATTCAAACCATCAAATGTTGGTGTTGAGTAATAACTGATGGTGTCTGGAAATGTAAGACCGTTGTTGTCTTCAACATAAATGATATTTGCGGTGGTATTTGCTACTGCTTGTTGGTATTCGGCACTCAGGGGAATCGCCACGTCACTTGGTGTGCGTTTAATGGCATCGCTTAAAAATATTTCACCAAAACGCGTAAAGTTATCTAGGCTGTAAATGGTAGCGTTGTTAACCGATACAATCATGCCTTCTAGAGATTCGAGATTGATAATACCTTCGAAAGGCAACGGAACATTCACCGACGAAATAACTTCGGTGCTGCCGCCGCAGGTAAGATATTGATTAGGTGTGATTTGGCTATTACCAAAAAATTCGCCCGGCGCTCCAGACACTCGCACCACGGTACCAACCGATATTCCATCAAAAATAGTTGTGGCGATAAATATTGCTTCCGATGTTAAGCTGTTTAAATCGCTATCGGATGGTTCTTCTTGCAGGAAGTAACCGTTATCTCTAATTCCGGTAACAATACCTTCAACAATGACTTCGTCGGTTGTTGTTACGGTAGTGCCCTCGCCTTGCACACTGCTTATAAATGTCGCAGGATCAAAACATGCGCCAATATCAACAACCGGTGGTGGCGTAAAACCACCATCAGCACTGAAGGTACCAACGGGCATTGGACTGGCAGCGGTTAGGTTGCTGAGTTCACCATCCCAGGCATTGGCGCCGCTGAGTGTCCATTGGTTTAAATTAAATTGTCCATTATTAATGCTAGAACCACTAATTCTATAGGCCCAGCCATCCATATAGTCCCATAGTTGACCAGTACCATCGACTAAGGGATCGCCGTAAACATCAATCACAGATCCGTTTTGAAATAATTCAATTGCATCGTCACCGTTAATGTTTCCAACACTTGATTGAAAAATTATGTTGGGCGTAAATCCAAAATAATCATTAAAACCAATAATATCGGACGTAACATAAATATAAGTTCCAGCACTTACAGAGCCAGAATTAAATGTGAATTCTTGTCCATCGGTACCCCCACCGTTATTGGCAGCACCTAAGCCATAAATCGATAAATCGGGAATATCTTCATTGACATAAATTTCAACGCCTTTAGGTAAACCGCCAACTAAAGGTCCGTCAAAGACACCAGTAATAATCATACTGGCCTGGCTTGATAGGCTGGCCATTAAAATGGGTAACGCAATAGCGAACTTGTTCATACATCTACCTGTATTGATATATAAATAACGAATTAATAAAGATGTGGTTATATGAATATTCAAACAAGCTAAAAGTATATAGAACTAAATTACGAAATGATGATTTATGAAAAAAATAATGGGCTAATGACGTTAATGATTAATGACGTCGAAACCAGTGAATAATTTATGCATTTTTTATTGGTATCTACTGGCAGAAACATCAGTAAAATATTGCTTTAACGGAAACAATTTATTACTGCATTTAAGATTTTTAAAATTCCAACGATTATGACAAGAGCAGATAGAAAAAAGGTACAAAAAACGGAAATTATTTAGGATGAAATTAATTAACTGGGAGTTTTAAGCAATAATTAAAAGACAGAGAGATGGTAGAAATTATGGTAGAAGCTACAGAAAAAAACTACACGAGAGACCACAAGAGGTACCACAAGAGAAACTACAGGAGCGCCTCCGATTGACTCTTCGGATTAAGTTAAAACCGAGCCAGTTACAAAGCTTTCGAATAATATGCAACTATCGTTTTATTAAATCAGCGTCCTTTACAAGGCAGTTCAATTGCAAACTCGACACCTCGATTATTCGATTTATTAGTGGCGTAGACTCTACCGTTATGAAAGTCTACGACTAATTTAACAATAAAAAGTCCCAAACCTAAATGGACCTGAGTTTCTTCGTTGTTTTTAGTCGTTTGTGTTTGTTTATTGGAGCGTAGTGACACCAAGGAGTCGAACAATTGTTCTTTCATGGATTCTGGAAGTAATGGCCCATCGTTAGCAATTACAATCTTTATACGTTGGTGCAAGTATATCGCGCTCAACGTGACTTCGCCTTCTGCTACACAAAAATCCAAAGCGTTATCAATAAGCTTATCTAATGCTTGTACAATTAAATCTGGCGCTCCATTTACAAACACAGCACTATCTAAAAGTGCATGGTCAATATTGCTTGAAAAGCTAAGGCTTTTTGTTTCGGCCAGGGATTGATAGGCGTTACTCACATCTTTTAATAAATCTGTGATAGAAAAGCTCTCAAGTTCTGTTCGTGTTATGGTCTCTTCAAGTCGCTTGGCCGATGCCATGGAAGACAGAATATTGGATAATCGTGCGACACCTTGTTGCGAGCGTTCAAGATATTTTCTTTGATCATTATCTAACGCGGTGAGCTCGAGATTATCTAACGAGGTTTTCACCACCGCAATTGGCGTACGCAATTCGTGGGATAACTTGCTGGATAAGGTTTTTAAATAATGGGTGTACTCACCTACTCTACCAATGATTTCTGCGTAACTTCGGTATAATTCACCAATTTCATCTTTAGCTTTTGATACAGGTATTAACGTGTGGACCGAACCTTCGCTATCGATAGATTGATCGACGTAGCGTTTAAGTTTGCGAATACGGTAGCTTAACCAGCTGGCATACACTAATAACGCAAAACCGGAAATTAACGTGGCTAGAGATGTATAAATAAATAAACTTGAGATGGCATTTGCGGTGAGAAACCACCAAGACGCTGTGGTCTGTTCTAGGACTACGGCACCAAATATCTGTTGTGTCTCATCCGCCAGTGGCACAGCCACGCGAATAAGCTGATTGCTGGCGTCGTACCGATACCAATTTCCGAGCATGTTACCGTTTAATATTGCCGCTTGAGTCTCGGGAGTATCTATAAATCCTTGAGTGTATCGTGAATAATAGGCGGGATATGATCGAGTATTTAATGCAAGACGCAATAACCAAAAAAATGGCGGCGTTTGTTGATTTAAAGACTCATCACTGATGTCTAACCGATTTATATCTCCCAAAATCCAACCTTGTTGGTTTGTTAATAGCGCACGAGTATTTTCATGGGTGAAACCGTTTAAAAAGGCGTTCATAGACACTATTTGTGTCTGAATTTTTGGAATCTCAAGTTTTTTTGGATTTGATGCGTCAGATATAGGCATGAAATTCCCCAATGGGGTGCCAGTTTTCGGAACAAACGCTATACCGAAGTTATCACCCATTAATTGTTGAGGAATTTGCAACTCAACTTGAATATCACTTTGATATTCTCGTAAAAAACCTTTGATTCTAAATTCTTGAAAAATTTTTCCGTCGCGTTCATACACGACCTGTAATTGACCCGGTGCGCTGGTTCTTAATACGTAGCTGATGTTCGTTTCTTCAGAGCCTAATATTAAACGAAAATAATCACCCGACGCAGGAAAGCTGAATTGTGGATTGTGATAACTAAACTGCGTGGTATTTACGGTAGCGAAAATATAATAAAAATTTTGAGATTTGACTGACTTAACACCAATTTTTTGCTGAGTTTCTACATTGATGAAGTTGTGATAATCGACGTTTAGAGCCTGCCAATCGTCTTCATAGCCGTCTAAATTTAAGTCCGATTGAATATCATGAAAATATATGTTTTTGCCACCTAAATAGGTTTGTTCACCGGCAAATAAATTGGTGTTGGTATTATTGGTAGTTTTAATAAACTCTTGCAATCCCAAATCATTGTGAACTCGATCCGTAATAGCTTGAGCTGTGGACAGTATGGCTTGCTGCTGAGAAAGCTTGATAATGGCTTCCATTTCTCGAACGTACAAAAAACCCGCCAGCGGTAGTATTAATAAAAATAAGCTAATTAAAAATAGTTGTTTTCTAAGTTTCATTATTATTTAAGCAGATTACTTCTCTTCCCACCGATAACCCATACCATAAGCTGTTTGTATGGAAGAAAATTCTGGATCATATTTTTGAAATTTTTTGCGAATACGTTTGATGTGGGAAGTAATGGTATTGTCATCCAACACGACGTTTGCTGCATCCATCAATTGTTGTCGATTTTTAACGTGGCCCGGATTTTTTGCCAAACTATGAACTATCCATAATTCGGTAATTGTCAAATCAATCAGATGATCTTGCCAGCGCGCAATTAATCTATCCATATCGATAGAAAGATTTCCGCGTTGAATTATGGCGTTAGAGCTATTAGCCGAAGACTCTTTCATGGCGTCAAGACGGCGAAATAAAGCGACGATTCTAGCCAGCATGTGAGGTTGGGAAATGTCTTTGGTTAAATAATCGTCAGCTCCTAGACGTAAACCTGAAACTATATCAAAGTCGCTGTCGCGCGCGCTTAAAAACATGATTGGTAAAGTTGGTGCCATAGTTCTTAAGCTACGGCAAAGGTCAAAACCGCCTTCTATTTCATCACCCAAGCCGACATCGATTATCGCCAAATCAGGCAGGCGACTATTAAAGGCGTTCAGTGCACTGGGACGATCATGATAAAGGGAAACCTTATAACCTTGACGTGTTAAAGCATCGCGGTAGTTTTCGGCGATGGCGATTTCATCTTCAACAATGGCGATATGACGTGCCATGAAATGCTCCCTATGTGCTAATTAGCCAATAAACACTGATAAAAGCTATTATTTTGATGGTTTTATCGCCGCGCAGTCTATCACGGATAGCGTATTTTGCTAACCACAGAGCTTTCTCAAAGTCACGGTTATTCGAGTGCAATTTTATTGCGAGTTTGATGCAGTAGAACCACTCGCTCTTAATTGAAAAGCGCTAACAAGTTATTGCCACAATTTGCCATATTTGATCACTATAAAGTCATTTTTGCAGCCCTTCATTAAGAGAATTGATCGCTTAAATACAACCTAAAAATTGAGGGAGTATTTATGATTAGTTTTCTGTTATTGAACGTTGTTCGTCTTATTTGTTGGTTTATCTACCGTTGCTTGCAAAAACATAAAAGCGCAACACTGATATCATCAAAATTAATAGCTATTAATATGGCTTTGAACGACTACCCTCCTCTTGGTTACAAGCCCAAAAAGTTTCCGAAACATATGCTGCTCGATCACAAGCCGAGAAAACGAAAGCGTGACTTATTCTTAAAATTATTTTTGCTAATTATTTTTATTACACTGACGTCGATATTTTTTGCGAAAGTTGCTCGGGCGGCAATACCAGAGCAATATCAAGAGTCACCTCAGTTGTTGTTCAAAAACGACAGCAATGGATTTCAAACTTCTGTGCATCTAAAAACCGAAGTCGATACCAGAATTACCGGTTTAGTGGGCACAACAACCGTTCGACAAACGTTTAAAAACGAATCGCGTAACTGGCAAGAAGGATTGTATGTATTCCCCTTGCCAGAAGGTTCAGCCGTGACAGATTTAGCCATATTCACAAACGATCGTAAAATCGTCGCGGAAATACATGAAAAAATTGAAGCACGACACAAATATGAAGTTGCCAAAAAAGAAGGTAAAAAAGCGGCCTTATTGGAGCAACAAAAACCCAATCTATTTGTGCAGGCTGTAAGTAATATTCCGCCCAATGAAACCATCGATGTTGAGATTACTTTTTACCAAATTATACCCTTTAGAAATGGCGAGTTTGAATATCGACTACCTACTACCATGACGCCTCGCTACAGTCCTCGGCAAAATGGTACACCTACTAATTTAGAGGTCGATACAAAGGTAAACTTAGAAAAAGGCGCAGGAGCGAATCTACCGCAAGTATTTAGTTTCGAAAATCATGATTTTATTCCAACCCCAAGATTTTCTACTCAATTAGAAAATCCCATGAAGTTTAGTATTGAAATTGAAGCCGGTTTAAATTTGTCAGATATCGAAGCACTTTTTCATGAAATCGAAATAGAGCGTATGCAGTCAATTTATAAAATCACTGCAAAAGATGAATGGATTCCTATGAATCGAGATCTTGTATTAACGTGGAAACCGCAAATCACCGATACACCACAGGCGGCATTCGTGACCGATATTGTAAACAACGAGAATTTTGGTTTATTGATGCTAGTCCCACCTTCAGAAATAGTCGAAACAATTCCCAGATCGGTAAGCTTTATAATTGATACGTCTGGCTCAATGGGTGGAGCATCGATTAATCAAGCTAAAAATGCGCTCAATCTCGCACTATCTCGTCTTAAACCTACGGATAAATTTAATATAATTGAATTCAATTCTGTCACTCGTGCCTTGTATTCACATCCTGTATTTGCGGATTCGCGCAACATTCAACAAGCGATTCAATTTGTTTCTACCTTAGATGCGAATGGCGGTACTGAAATGAGACCGGCTTTAGAAGTTGCTCTTAACGCAACCAGTGAGGAAGAGTATTTACGGCAAATTGTGTTTATTACCGATGGCGCGGTAACCAATGAGCAGGAGTTATTAAAGTTAATTTACGAACGCTTAGATCAAGCACGTTTATTTACGGTAGCCATTGGTTCTGCTCCAAATGGTTATTTTATGAAAAAATCCGCTAAATTTGGTCGAGGTAGTTACATTCACATTGGAGATATTACACAGGTTAACACGCAAATGCAGAAGCTTTTTAAAAAATTAGAAAGCGCGGCTTTACAAAACATTCAGATAAACTGGCCAGATCATGTTGAAGTTTGGCCACAAAAAATTACCGATTTATACAAAGATGAGCCTTTAGTTGTGGCAATTAAAAATACTAAACAAGGAATTTTAAGTACTGAGAATGTAGACGTACACGGATATTTTTCAGATGGAACTCTATGGCAATCACAAATTATATTGGACTTTAACCGAAATAAACCAAAGCGTACGGGTATCGATAAACTTTGGGCAAAAGAAAAAGTTGAAGACTTAATGGATCAAATAATTGTCGGGAAACCCGAGGCAACCATAAAGCCTGAGGTTATTGAGTTAGGTCTTAAACATAATTTGGTAACCGCCTATACCAGTCTGCTTGCTATTGAGACCGAAGTTTCTCGCCCGGTCGCAGCCCCTTTGTACACATCTTCGGTACCACTCGATAAACCTGCTGGTCTTAAATTGACACAGGTACCTCAAACGGATACTAGAACTAATTTGTTTATATTGCTCGGCCTTATTTTAAGTATCACAAGCTTACTATTACGAAACTTTAATCGCAAAAACTCAGAGGTTCTCTCATGTTAACCATGTTGTCATCAAGAGACAGAATAATTAGAGGTCTTTCTCTATTGGTATTTTTTGCAAGTATTTTTATGTTTGTCTCTGCGGGTTGGATACAGATTAAGGCTTACACCGCACAATTATTACTGAATAATGCCTGGAGTCGTACTCTGGATAATACAGCAATAAATCGAAAGGAATATTTTTTTAAACCTTGGTCCTGGGCCGATACTTGGCCCGTCGCTCGAATGACAGTTCCGAAATTTAATATTGATTATCTTATTTTAGAAGGAATGCATGGACAGTCGTTGGCCTTTGGTCCAGGACGAGTAACCAACCAAGAGGTATTTGGTGAAAATCTACCTGTGGTATCTAGCCATGTAAGCGTTAATCACCCTATCCCATTACCTAATCACAGTAGAATTATCGCAGGGCATAAAGACACGCATTTTAAATTTTTAGAACATTTAATAATTGGTGATATCGTTCGAATACAAAATGATCAGGGATCTTGGACTGAGTATACGGTTAGTAACACCGAAGTTTCTGTACCGGTTGATGGCCGAATTCCAATTTCCGATTCGAAAAATGAAATATCTTTAATCACCTGTTATCCGTTTACACCTACAGTTTTGCCTTCGGATAAACGCTATATCGTGACGCTGTCACCGGTACAGAAAGAAGTTATTTCTCTCAACGACTTAATTTAAATTGCCCTACAAGTTGTCGTAAGCGACTGCTTAACTCTGCCAACTCACGGGTGGTATCGGCGGTTTTTTCTATACCAAAATGTGATTGATTAGAGTAGTTAGCCATCAAGCTAATACTTTGATCAATTTCTTGTACCGCTGCTGATTGCTCTTCGGCGGCACTGGCAATTTGTAAATTTAAATCTGAAATAGAATTAATCGACGCAACTATGGATGATAACGATTGCCCAGCAGCGGCAGCTTTTTCTACTGTAATGGCCGTGGTTTTTTCTCCGTTGTCCATGGTGACTACGGCTTTTTCACTGCCATTTTGCAAGGATTCAATCATAGATCGAATTTCTTCAGTTGAACTTTGAGTTCTTGCAGCTAAAGTTCTAACTTCATCGGCAACAACCGCAAATCCTCTGCCCTGCTCACCCGCACGAGCGGCTTCAATCGCTGCGTTTAACGCAAGTAAGTTGGTCTGTTCGGCAATTCCGCGAATGACCTCCAATACGGATGAGATAGCTTGGCTGTCGGTATTGACGTTTTTAATAACCATCGCGGCTTGCTGAACTTCTTCCGCGAGATTATTTACCGATGCTTTTGCTTGCTCGACAACGCCTTGACCCATCTCGGCTTCGCGATTGGCTTCCTGCGCAGAAGATGCTGCACCTTCTGCATTTCGAGCAATTTCAGAGACGGTTTGCACCAATTCCATTATAGCCTGCACGGCGGTCTCTGATTGTTTCTGTTGTTTATCTAACACCTCTTTACTGTTTTGCATATTGTAGTCGAGCTCCTTCGAGGAGGTCTCAACCATGGCTGTGGCATGGGCAACTTCAGCGAGCGTATTATCAATTTTTATTACGATGGCATTGAAGTTCTTAGCCATTTCGGCAAGTTCGTCATTACCATTTACATCTAATCTTCTTGTTAGATCACCGTCGCCTTCGGCAATATCTTTAAGAGCTCTTGAGGTTAATTGCAAAGGTACAGAAATGGAGCGACTGATATAAATTGAAAAGGATAAAACTATGACAATTATTATGGCACTGATTACAATTTGGGTTGGCGCCTCGTTCCAAAATGCGGCTTCGATATCGGTGGTGTAAACACCAGAACCTACAATCCATTGCCATGGCTGAAATCCGATGACATAACCGATTTTACCTACAATTTCTTGAGAACCAATGGCGGGCCACATGTAAGACACCGATCCAGCTCCTTGCTCTTTCACGACACGATCCATTTCAACGAACAGATTTTTACCAGCCGAGTCTTTTATTTCGGATAAATTCTGGCCAATAAGCTCGGATTTAATGGGATGCATAACCATCTTTAGATTCATGTCTTGAATCCAAAAATAATTACCATCTTGGTAGCGCAATGCACCTACGGCCTCTTTCGCTTGTTCTTGTGCTTGCTGGCGAGATAAGGTGCCTTGTTGTTCCAGTTTGTAATAGCGCTCTAAAATACTGTGCGCTGTAGATACCACGTTTTCTGTACTTGCTGTGCGGCTGTGGTAGAGAGTTTCTTTCAAAGTAGAAAGCCCATCAAACATTAATACCACAAGGCCAAGCGCTACCAGCGCCGATTGCAGTATCATTCTATTTTGAATAGATAAATTTCTTATCATTATTCTCTCTCGCTCATCTACTTGTCACGTTGAATAATTCGATGTTACTTACAATTTCCTTTATCAATCAAAGGCTTACAATCACACTGTTGTATAGGAATCTCCGATTAACTCATCCGTGATTTAATCAGAGAACAGAAATTGAAAAGCCAATTCCCAATTTCTTTACAATTTCAATCGCTTACCGTTCTTGAAACAGGCGACACATCGTTGTATCGCGAGAAACTCTAGGTTAATCAGAGTTTCATATACTTCTAAAAACTTCGAATTGTTGACGGTACATCTCTTTTATTATTGATAATCGCCAATAACAAATTTTTCACTGTATTGATCAATCCAAATCTTACTTACTTAACATGCGTGTAAAGCGAAGCTTTAGCTAGTTAATGGTCTATCGGCCGAAAAACTTACAGGTTTAATAAGTTAGCGTATTTAGCTATAGCCACTTTTAATTCTAA
>CALMJT010000141.1 GCA_937864365.1 uncultured Alteromonadales bacterium
AGTTAACGTCAGCAGTACTTGAAGTGTTTGAAGCATTGAACGCTGCGAAATCAATTGGAGCAGCAAGAGCCGCTTCAGCAGCGCCAGAAGCTAGAATACCGTCGATCATAGCAGACACAGAGAAAACGGTAGACTCGTCAATCGCAACGGTTGGATCAACAGGAGTAAAATCGTTAAATTGGAAAGTTGCACAATCAGCGATGATGTTGTTATAAACGATTGAAGGGTTCATGCCAGCTGCATTATCCAAAGTCGCTTGATCTTCAACAACAACACAAGATGTAGATACTGGATCGCCAGTTAATGAAGTCAATACAGAGTTATGAACAAAAGCACCAGTGGTACGTTGTAATCTGTGCAGAATAGAAGCGCCACGACCCGCGCCTAAGAAAGTCGCGTTAGCAATGGTTGGAGCAGACAGTGGACCAGGGTTACCCAAACTATCAGCTTCAATACCGAAGTCTGAATTATCGTTTTGAACCGCAATTGCGAACTGAACGTTACCAACGTAGCCTTCATCCCAATCTAGAGATTCGTCTTGGTTACCGGTTAATACCAAGTGAGAGGCATTTACTGCACCACCGAAGAACTCAATACCATCGTCAGAGTTGTTATGAACTTGAACGAAATCAACTTCAGTACCAGAACCTACAGAAAGGAATGAAATACCGTTGATTTCATCGCCAACAGCAAACTCAAATCCACCTTCTGCAACAATCACGTAATTCAAAACGCCGCTGTTATCTGCGTTATCGTGACCACCTGCGAAACCAGACTCGCCTTCACCATCAAAGTTACACACTAATGCCGCACTCACACCATCATCTTCTGGATATTCACAAAGATTGGTACGACCGTAACCTTGAATAATAAGACCGCCCCACTCGCCAGAACCGTCGATGTCGGTATCGTCAGAACTGAATACGATTGGCTCAGCTGCTGTACCCATAGCCATAATTTGCGAGCCACGAGTAATTAATAAGTTCGCGAAAGTATCGCTGTTACCAACAATTTGAGTACCAGCTTCAATGGTAATAGTTGCAGAAGTAACCTCAGTCACGCCATCTGCTAAAATACCATCGGTTGCACTCATTTCTTGGTTACCGTTACCCACGCTTACGCGGCTATTTAAGAAATAAAGCACGTCTGAGTCTAAAGTAACGTCAACCAAAATTTCTGCTGGTAGCTGTACTGCGGTAACTGCAACATCAGCACCGGTAGCTGGATTAGTACGTACCACTGAACGAGTAGTTGCACCAGGAATAGCAGCAACGGATGCATCGATCGCAGCTTGGTTATCAAAGAACCCAGCGTTAGTATCATCACCACCAGTGTTTGTATTGTTGGTGTTGTTGTTTGTAGTGGTCGTTACGCTGTTGTCGTCGATAGTAATGTTCGCATCTTCATCCCCAGAGCAGCCGTATAATCCGCCTAGAGAGCCAAATACTGCTGTTGCCAGCACGAGTTTTTTGATATCCATAACATCTCCTAGAATGTCACGTATGTGATTTAGATTTGTATTGACTTAGTTGATTTTTCCAACTGCTCTGTAGTTAGAAATCCCATTCGATGCCGGCTTCGAATTCGACACCTTTTTTATAACTCTGGAAGGTCAAACCGTCTTGGCTAAATTCGACTTCAGAATCAAGAATATTTTTGGCTTTTGCGGTAAAGGTTAATTCGTTAGCAAAAGTCTTTTTATAAGTGAAATTTAAATCGGCGAATGATTCTTGAATTACATCACCTTGATTTCCGCGACCAGAATCTTTTGCCGTCTCACCGTTTTGGTTAAATAACAACGTAAATTCTTGGTTTCGCTCAAGATCATCCCAACCCAAAATTAAGTTAAAGGTATAATCAGGCGCGCCTTGGAAATCTCTCTTTGAGCCATCCAACAAGGTGGTTTCGGCATCAATAATACTGGCGTTACTCGCCACGAAAATGGTTTGTGTCAGAGATTCATTGAGTGGAAAATCAATTCGACCATCGACTTCAACACCAAATAATTCTGCACTATCGCTGTTTTCGAAAGTTCTGGAGTTACCAGCCGTACCCGACGCAACTAAAATTACGCGTTCAATGGGATCTTTAAAATCTTTATAAAATGCTGCAACGCTCACATTACTATTATCTGACCAATAGTATTCCCAACGTAAATCAACGTTAAATACTTCTGAAACTTTTAGATTTGGATTACCACGTACACGGAAATTAAATTCGTTATCGTAGAAGGTTGCACTAGAAGCTTCTTTAAAATCTGGACGGCTCACGGTTTTAGAAACTGCAAAGCGTAATTGTTGCTCGTCTGAATAAATCCAGTTAAAACCAAAGGCCGGTAAAAACGTAGCTTCATCAATAGTTGAAGTCGTCGCGCTTTGAGCACCGGTTAATTCGAAGGTATCAGTGATCAATTCGAAATCTTCGTAACGACCGCCGACAATAAATTGAAACTCAGAATTAATGAATAAATCGTAGGTGATATAACCCGCGTATTGAGTTAATTCAGAATCATAAGAATCACTCGGCAGAGTTCTATCGACAAATTGCAAACCAGTACCTGGGTCGCCGGTATTGTTATCATCATTAATCACTTCAGAAACCAACAAATTAGGTGCTAGTGTTAGATCTGAATTTGCAGTATGTCTAAATCCGTAGGTTGTAGATTCAGAATCACGCTCTCTGAAAATATATTGCCAACCAAAGCTTAATGTCTGATCAAAACTTCCATCAGAATTAATTAACCATTCGTAATTATTAGAAACGTCGTAATTGTAATCTTCTAATTCGTCGTAACGACGTGAAGTGTTAGCCAGCTGCAATCGGAATGGCTCGTCGTCTTGCTCTAGGTTAAATTGCACCTCACGACGATCCGGTGCGTATCGTATAGTTTGGCTAATGCTTGCTTGCCAATCGGTAGTAAAGTCACCGTTCGCATTTAAGAAATGCTCACCAGCAAATTGTTGAGAAATAAATTGGCGCTCTTCGTAATCGATAAAATACTGAAAACTGTCTTCACCGGAGTCACCATCCGTACCATTTGAAACTCGAACTTGGTTTGAGGTTACGCGAGAGGCAACGGTGTTGGATTCGAAAGAATTATTACCAACATTGTAACCAAACGATAAAAGACCACTTATATTAACTTTGAAAGTATTTTCATCAAATTCGAAATCATCACTAATTGTGCCGTCGCCAGCGGTGGTATAGGTTCTCGAAATACCATCACGTTTTTGTTCGTAACTGGTTTTGTAGTTGACTGCCGCAAAGTAGCCTAATTCATTATCACCAATGTAGGTGAAATCACCGTAGTTTGCTGACAAACTCAAATTAGGCGTTGCGGTAGTTTCATCTAAATCGAAATTATCGGTGAGAAAAAAACCAGCGGCTTGACGCAATTGTCTTTCAATTTCTTCACTAAATGGCTGCTCGATAGTACCTGTTGAACCACCATCAATGCCTAAGGAAAGGGTTGGATTTAAAACCAAAGCAATGGCTTCAACCGCAAGAGGTTCGTTACGAGAACCGTCATCAAAACCTAAGAAATCAAAATCACCGTTTGCTGGATCTGAAGCTACAGTCTCACCGGTAAGATCGGTAACAAAACCGGTTTTAATTGACAGCTTACCTGCGCCTTCATCTGGGAAGGTACGAGTATTAATAACCAAATTACCACCGGTACTTTCACCGGGTAAATGCGGTAAAAAGGTTTTCTTAACATCTAACTGGCTAACAATATTCGATGGAAATAAATCCAACGGAACTGAACGTCGATTTGGGTTAGTACTTGGTAAGGTCGCACCATTTAAAGTTGTCGTAACGTAACGACCACCTAAACCACGAATAAAAACAAAGCTGTCGTCTTGAATAGTAACCGATGGTAAACGAATAACAGACGAGGCAATATCCGAACCGCCAAAACGAGCAAGCTCTTCAATACCCAAAGAATCAACCACGTTTAAAGAAAAACGTTCGCTTTCACCATATGCGTTTGGGTTATATTTTGCTAAAACGGTAACTTCTTCAATATCTTGAGACGCAATTTGAATACTCGCAACATCAGCCGAACGCGGCGATAAAGTAACATTTATGCCTTTAGTAGTGTTGGAAACAATACGAATGTCAGACAGCTCAGCCAATTTCATTTCAGGATGAGAAACTGTAACCGAGTAAACACCGCGCGCTATAGAAATGCTATAAACACCGTCTTCGTCGGTGGATGTTGATACGTCCGCACCGTCTATAGAGACAGTCGCATTGGCAACGGGTTGACCTTGAGAAGTAACACGGCCAGTAATTATGCCTTGCGGAGCAGAACGCTTCTCGGTGGCCGTTTCAATCTTACTAAAAGATTCAACCGCAACCTTAGGTGCAACACCTTCATCTATAGCGACATTAATATCGGTTAATTGACCTTGCCCACTATTAAAACGAAAGCTGTGAATTGTTTTACCATTTTCAATTAATTGAATACTGTGCGCGCCAGCATCCAAATCGAATGTCGCAGCACCACCTGTAACGGTATTTTTCTCGGCTTGACCATCTAATTTAACAGTAATATCTGAGGCAGCATTGCCATTTTTATAAACGTAAATAATCAGCTCGTCTTCGGCCAAAACAGAGCCAGCACTAAGCGCGATTGCACCCGCGACCAAACTTTTGGTTAGCGACCTTTTCATTTACACCTCATATATTTTGCGTCAGGTATCAAGCTGTCACCACAATCAACGAGGTTTGTCGTCTGATGTAATTTCTTGTGGCGCATCGAATTTGGCGCTAGATTAGTCGGTGTTTATTACACTAATGTTTCATAGTGAAATATTTCGGAACTAATTTCCTTTTTTACAACGACTTGAAATTAAAACCAGAATTTAACCGGTTAAAATGCCGTTTATTACCCACAATGAATAAACGTAAGTTCAAAAAAATTGCGAGTTTTGAACACATTAAATAGAGAAATACAGAATGAAGGAAACTTGAAGGAGTCTAGGAACCAATAATTATCACTCCGTGATTTAATCAAAAACTCCTATAAAACGTTCCTATAAAAAGAGGAAGCAATACCGAGGAATCTCTAATTAACTGATCCATGATTTAATCAGAGTTCCCATACTTAATTTGATAGGTTCATGCCGGTTATTAACTCAAGATTTGTCGAGTTATCTAGAATTTCTGGGTATAAATTCATCGACGTTTGAATTGTTTTGAGCCGAGCAACAACTCACAAACCCGGTCAACTCAGTGAATGGTGTGCCTTAATAAGGTTATAAATCGCAATACGCCCAAGCAATTTTGCATGCTCACCCAGATAAAACGATTGTAAAAACTTTATTTTGATCAAAAATAAATCAGATAAACATTTCTTTACAAGGAAAAATTTCTAATATTGGAATAATAAGAACATTTTTTGTACTAAAAATAGTTATAAAAAAATTCATATCTCGACCAAAAATTGGTTGTTATCACAATTAATCATAAAAAAACATACCAAAATCACAGTTAATCTGTAATTTATTACTACTTTCATCACACTTTTTCAAATATCACAGTATGTATAGAAAAAATATAGATTGTATTAAATTGTTTTTATCTTATATAAACGTTTTTAAATATACAGCTTGACGAGGCAATACAACGCTATCGACGCTCAGGTAAGTGAATAATAGATGGAGGAGAGCAGACCAAAATGGATGGAAGGATTGTCAAAGAAGACAATATTATCGAACAAATCTGGAGTATCTGCGATCGCCACCCAAATCAAGAAGCTCTTAAATGTGAAAACGGTAAATTTTGGAATTATCAATCGTTTCAAAAAATTACCTATAAAATAGCCAATGGAGTTTCTTCGTGCCTGTCACAGGAATCAATAAGAACGGGCGATCAGTCAAACGACACCACCGTTATTGTTGCACTATTAATTGATCACACACCGGAATTAATTTTCGCCATTATCGGCACCCTAGCCGCAGGTTGCGCTTACTTCCCAATAGATACGCGATCACCCGAATCGCAAATTGATAATCTATTGCGCATTAATAAACCTGTATTATTAATTACCGATAGCAACAATTCGTATAAAACTGAGTTGTTACAACAGACAATTGCAATTATTAATATAGATGAACTTATCCATTTTGAAGACAGCACTAAACCTGCTCTGAACATTTCTCCTAATAACCCCGCCTATTTACTATCAACCTCGGGCAGCACAGGTGTTCCCAAAGGCGTTTTGCATACACATCAAAGTTTACTGCGTTCGGTTAATCACTATATTAATGACTTTGGCGTTTTAACGAGTGATACCATTGGTTTAATTCAGGCGTGTACCTACACGCCAAGCATTTTTAGTATTTTTGGTGCGTTAAAATCAGGCGCTTGCTTGTGTATTTTTAACGTTCACAAAAATAGTTCTCAGGCCTTTTACGAATGGCTTCAAAATCACAAAATAAGTTTGCTGTACACAACACCTAGCAGCTTTCGAAAAATTCTGAGCGAAACAAACGATACATCAATTTTTAAATCACTCAGATGTGTACAACTGGCAGGTGAGCCCTTATTAAAATCCGATATTGAATTATGGCAAAAAGACTATGTGACTCTCTTTGCGTTGTATAATGGTTTTGGCTCAACGGAAACCAGCTGCATTAGCAGACAATTCGTTTCCGAACACACACTCGAAGGCCAAAATATCTCTGTGGGAGAACCCTACAGCGATGTAACCATTAAAATAATCAACGATCAAGGCCAAGAGCTGGCGTCAAATGAAGTCGGTGAAATTATTATTTTAAGTGCGTACACAGCACATGGTTATTGGCAACAACCCGAGATTTCAACATCAAATTTCTTCTACCGCGAAGGTTCGAATGTTATTGAATATCGCTCGGGTGACCTAGGATATATCGATCAAAACGGCGCCCTTTATATTCTTGGACGACAAGATCGACAAGTGAAAATTCGCGGTCAACGCGTAGAATTAAGACAAATCGAACAAGCAATTTTAAGTCAGCCAGAAGTAAAAGAATGCGCAGTGGAATTGTTTACACCTGACAACGAAGAACCCTATCTTGCAGCCTTTATTATTCCTGAAGAATTGGATTTAAAACCGATAAGAGAATATTTAAGTAATCATTTACAACCCTTTATGATACCAACCCGTTGGGCATTCTTGGATTCTTTACCGCAAAACTCTGCCAGTAAAATAGATCACACAAAATTAAAAGAATACAATTTTAAAAAATCGTCCAGCAAGCCCGGCGAAGGTGAACCCGAAAACAGTTATCAAAAAAGAGCCATTGAGGCCTTTACAGAAATATTAAAAGATGACGATATCGATTTGGATTCTGATTTTTTTGACCACGGCGGAACCTCATTAAATGCCGTAGATTTGGCGATGGTGTTATCCAATAAATTTGCAGTGCCATTTAATGCTTCATCATTGATTGAGGCTTCTACGCCCAGAGACATTGCCTATGCCATTGAAAATATACACAAAGCAGACTCAAAAACCTTAATTCAATTCAAACGTTTAGAAAAAAACAACAACGCCGAAGACAATATTCCCTTATTTTGCATACCGGGCATGTTTGGTAATGCGCTGTCTTTCCGGGCGCTGGCATCTGAGATGCTAAAATATCGCAACGTTTTTGCGTTTGAATATCCCGGTTATTCGGGTGGCCCTATTACCTTTGCAAACTTGCCAGAACTGGTTGATTTGTTATTCACCGAGATCACAAAGAAACATCCACACGGTAAAATTGCTTTGGCCTGTTATTCTCTGGGCGGTTGCATTGGTTTTGAACTGTATAGAAAGCTCTTAGCTCATCATCGCGAAGTGGTTACCATCATATTTTTGGATTGCTTCGCACCAAGAGGTATCAAACTCCGGCACATTAAAGAACAATGTAAAAATTTATTACTCAAAATAACCGGTAGACAAACAACAGGTTGGCGAGCCAGAGAGGAGAAAGTCAATCTAGCACTTACTCGATCTATCGCCAATTATAAATTCAAACCGCAAACCATTAGGGATTTTTTATTCTTAACAGCCGAATTAAAATCAACAGGTTTGCTTGGCATCGCCAAAAATGCAGCTCGAAAATTTTTTGACATCAGACCCTGGCAAAATTTATTTACAACACCGATTACGCACAGATTTATTCAGGGAAATCATATTGACATTATTATGCCCGAAAAAGCCAAAGCTATTACTGATGACATTAACCAATACATGGCCGCATTTGATCCGATTAGTATCGATGAATTAAATACTAGTGACCATGCACTTTTGAGTTTTTCAGATGCCTTATCTGGCTTTCAATTGTCTTCGTCTGACACGCAGATTTTAAAGAGTTCTGATATACCCAACCCTTACAACGCATTTATCGCGACCGAATCGCAACTTACCGCCAATTTGGAAAAAGCTCTCGAAAAAAAGCTCATACCGAAAGTTCACAACTCTAAACACGAAGGAACCTATTACACGCGAAAAGTTGATTTAATCATCGAGGGAACAAAAAACATAGCGGTTAAGGCACTGATCACGGTAAACCTCTCAGACAAACGCCAGGATTTTAAAGCACAAATAATCAACGGCGATAAGCCGTTTGGCACCATATTACAGGAACAAAATATCATTTATTCCTGTGAACCTCTGTACCTGTTTGCAATCGACAATACGAATCGATTGAAGTCTCTGTTTAATCTTAACGAGGTTACAAAAAACACCAAGGCCTATGGACGAATCAATCAATTCAAAGACGAAAATGAAAATATTCTGGCAACCGTTATCGAAATTCTGTCGCCGCAACTTGATCACTTTATAAAAGCCCCTAAATCTGGGGCTTAAGATACGGAAAAAGACCGGCGACCTCTTCGTCGGACAATGCATCCATACGCCGAATATTGGTATCAGGAATAGAATCTGGATCAGGATGAGCCTCAACTGCCCAGGCAATACTCGACTCTCTTAACAAATGAAAAATGGGATACGGGGATCGATTAGTAAGATTTTCACGATCTTCGGCCTCCGTTCCGCCAAATTGATAATTGGGGTGAAAACTCGCAATCTGAAAAATCCCTTCCCAATCATTAATTTCAATCAGACGATCAGTTACGTCTAAATATTGGTTGTAATCAAAGAAATCCTCCAAACAATTTGGCGTAATCACCAACGTTGTTTCAAGCTCTGCTGACGGAGTATTGTTGAGATGCACCAGCTCTTCTTGCAGTAATTCTGTTAACCGCGGTAAATCTTCACCATCAAATACTACCAGTCGAACTTTTTCTTCCAACCAAGGTTTGGCCGCAAATGGGCATAAACCCAAGCCAATAACAACTTGTGAGAGCCATTTGGAGGTCAAATCCAATACTGCATCTCGATTAATTTCTTGCATTTTATTCGAACAACTCATTGATCAATTGATGATTAAGGCATAAGCCGCGACATTAGCCATTGGTTTTGTTCATTTTTTTGATAAACCAAACGATCGTGCAATCGATGACTTCCACCTTGCCAAAACTCAATCTCATGAGGAACCACTCGATAACCACCCCAAAAATCGGGCAAGGGTATTTGGCCGTTTTTAAACTTTTCTTTCATTCGCGCAAATTGTGCCATCAACATTGATCGAGAATCGATTGGACGACTTTGGCTCGATGCCCAAGCCGCGAGCTGGCTTTCTTCGGGACGTGACGAGAAATATTTTAAGGATTCCGCCGTGGATACCTTTTGTGCAACACCACACACCTTTACCTGGCGCTCGGCAAAATGCCACGGAAAGTGCAGACTGATCTTATTATTGATCGATAATTCTTGGGCTTTACGACTCTCGTAGTTGGTGTAAAACACAAAACCGCGCTCATCGACCTGCTTGAGCAGAACAATGCGCTGTGACGGTTGACCATCCGGTGACACTGTCGCTACGGTCATTGCCGTAGGATCTTTAATACCCCAGTCGATAACCTGCTTTAACCATATTTGAAACTGCTCAATGGGATCTGTGAGCATTTCGTCTTCTTTCAGCTGCGCCAGTTGATAATCTCTGCGCAAACCGCTTATTTCTTCAGCCATTAGCGTAATACCGGTAAATGATTAAACGTGTTACGTTGCCATTTCAAATTGAGTTCAGAGAAAATTGAAGCTCTCTGAAAAACAACGAATGGTTGATACGGATTGCTCTCATTATAATAGAAATCTAGGTTTACAATCCTAGTTACCTCAATAACCCTTGAGATTAACCACAAAATGCGCACTGCTGTGCAACGACCTAATTCAAATCAATGAACAATCACCCGCCGTACGAAAACACGACTGATAAACCTGCGGCCGCAGCCGTATTCGGGTGTGTGATCGCCGGTGGTAAAAGCCAAAGAATGAACGGGAGCGACAAGCCGTTCATGACGCGGGAAAACAGCCTCCTTATAGACATTGCATTGAATCATCTCTGCAAAGCCGACATAACAACCTGCGCCATTTCGTCTAGCTCTAAATTAAAATCTCGCTTTGAAGAGTTCTTAAAAACCCGCTCGTCAAACATCTCCGAGATTGATGTACTTGAAGACGAGCCTCAATTTACCAATAAGGGCCCTCTCGCTGGACTGTTCACAGCCTTGCGTTGGGCATACAAAATAAATCCGCACTCTTTGGTGTATACCTGTCCGGTAGACACCCCCTTACTTAGTACAGAAATTCCAGCTCGTCTTCTCAATTCTTTTTATCAAAATAACTGCGACTGCGTTATTGCGGCCCAAGGCGATAAACTCCATCCAATTATCGGTGTCTGGCAATCGAGCAGTTATAAGACATTGGCAGCATTTCTGAACACCTCTCAAAAATACAGCTTTCATGCTTGGCTTTCGCATATTGATTCAAACGTCGTTGATTTTAGCTTTTTAGATCCTTCCACCTTTTTAAACATCAATACTCCGTCAGATCTTCTCGACCCTATCTAACCAAAAAATTGCACCAATAAAATACATATTACAAATTCCAAAAAATATCCAATTCGATAAATCTCATCAAACGATAACTTTTTGAATTTATTTTAGATCACAGTATTCATCATTTTGCTTTTCATTGGTGCGATTTAAAATAAATTAATTCACCACTATTGATCACACAATTAATGTTTGCATTATTATTGACCTATTATTTTTTGATCAATGATCAATAATGATAACCAAGCGCCCCATTTAATCTCCTGATTTTTATAGATTTTTTGCCAAAAAAGCGCCATTTTAAAACTTTGGCAAGGGAATTGCGATGTAAGAGCATAGAACCAATTAGCCATTTCATTGCACATTAGGGTATCTAGGAGTCATAAATGGAAAAACGAGATCAGGACGCAAAATCTGTATTTAAGCGCATAACTTTATTCAAGCATCTTTTAGGTGCAGCAGTTACTTCAATTGCATTAACCGCAACTGGCTTAGTAACAGCCGAAGAATTAGAGTTAGAAAAAGAAGATCTAAAATTCGGTTTTATTAAATTGACCGACATGGCTCCTTTGGCAGTTGCCTACGAAAATGGATATTTTGAAGATGAAGGACTTTATGTAACGCTCGAAGCACAGGCCAACTGGAAAGTATTGTTGGATCGCGTTATTGATGGCCAACTTGATGGTGCACACATGCTTGCCGGTCAGCCGTTAGGTGCAACCATTGGCTTTGGTACACAAGCGCACGTTGTTACTGCATTTAGCATGGATTTAAACGGCAACGGTATTACGGTTTCCAACGATATTTGGGAACAAATGAAGCCGAATATTCCAAAACAAGCCGACGGCAAACCTGTTCACCCAATTAAAGCAGACGCTTTAAAACCGGTTGTGGATAAATATAAAGCCGAAGGTAAGCCTTTTAAAATGGGCATGGTATTTCCGGTATCAACTCATAACTACGAACTTCGTTATTGGCTAGCTGCTGGCGGTATTCACCCAGGTTATTACGCTCCACACAAAGGTGATACTTCGGGCACCATTAATGCCGATGCTTTATTATCGGTAACACCGCCACCACAAATGCCTGCTACCTTAGAAGCCGGTACTATTTATGGCTACTGTGTCGGTGAACCTTGGAACCAACAAGCCGTATTTAAAGGTATTGGCGTTCCAGTTGTTACCGATTACGAAATTTGGAAAAACAACCCAGAAAAAGTATTCGGTGTATCCAACAAATGGGCCGAAGAAAACCCAAATACACATTTAGCCGTTGTTAAAGCATTAATTCGCGCCGCCAAATGGTTGGACGAAAATGATAACGCTAACCGTCCAGCCGCTGTAAAAATTCTATCGAAACCTAATTACGTTGGTGCCGATTACGACGTTATTGCCAACTCAATGACCGGTACTTTTGAATACGAAAAAGGCGACAAGCGCTCTGTTCCAGACTTCAACGTATTCTTCCGTTACTACGCAACCTACCCTTATTATTCAGATGCCATTTGGTACTTAACGCAAATGCGTCGCTGGGGACAAATCGACGAGCCAAAATCCGACAGCTGGTTCTTTGAAGTTGCGAAAAAAGTGTATAAGCCAGAAATCTATATGCAAGCTGCTCAGATGCTAATTGAAGAAGGCAAAATGAAGAAAGAGGATTTCCCGTTTGGTACAGACGGTTTCCGCGATCCTCAAACACATTTTATTGACAATATTACCTACGACGGCCGCAAACCAAATGAATATCTAGAAAAATTCAGCATTGGTTTAAAAGGCGACACAGTTCTCTAAGCAACATTTATAAGGCGGAGATATTCTCCGCCCTCTCAAATTACACGTAAAAATCAAGCCATAACATCATTCATTAACTCGCGGCATCTTAATATGCTGCGCACAGAATACGAAGGTAAAGCACATGTTAAATCGCAGTATTCGATTTTTCGAGCTTACAGGCATGAGCTGGTTAATTCCTATTGCCAACATATTGGCGGGAAAAAATCCAAAGGCTCAATTGAATCAATTACTCTCGAGTCTAGGCGCGCCTTTAGACGCGTTTTTAATTTTTTTATTACTCTGGTCTGTTGCCGCTAAAAATATTGAATCC
>CALMJT010000142.1 GCA_937864365.1 uncultured Alteromonadales bacterium
TGCTTCACGCAACCACTTCACTCATTGAAACTAAGAAGAGCAAAACTGCCCAACGTAAATCTACCTTTTTACTAAAAATTGGCTGCCACGATTTTGTAATTGTTCTACTTTCGTACCTTACTTAAAAACACCAAGAACGAAAACTTTCAGTTTACGTAACAACTAATATTTACCACCGATAAAACCACTGAGTAGTTCTAACGCTTTGCTTTGCGGCGCGCGTTAGCGCGTCCGGTGGAGGCCACATTTTGTGGCCGGAACGAATAAGAGCAACTTGTTAGAACAAGTACAAAAATAGCTATTTTGCAGTATTAAAAGCTTACAACTAAAAATTTAAGTTACCTTACTTTCTGCGACCAAGTTTGCTAATTTCAGCCACGAAGAACGAAACTACCTAGCCCTACGCAGCTACATTACTAATTGAAACCACGAAGAGCAAAACTGCCGAAAATAAACCTAGTTTTAACTAAAAACTGGTTGCCACGATTTTGTAGCTGCCAACCTTTTACACCTTACTTATAAATACCAAGAACCAGAACTTCCAGCTTACGTAACACCTAAAATTTACCACTTATAAAACCCCAGAACAGTTCTAACGCTTTGCTTTGCGGCGCGCGTTAGCGCGTCCGGTGGAGGCCACGTTTTTTGTGGCCGGAACGAATAAGAGCAACTTGTTAGAACAATTGCAAAAATAACTATTTTGCATTACTAAAAGTGTATTACTAAACATTTGAGTTACCTTACTTTCCACGACCAAGTTTGCCAATTTGAGCCACGAAGAACGAAACTGCTATGCCTTACGCAACCACATTACTCATTAAAACAATGAAGAGCAAAACTGCCCAACATAAACCTACCTTTTACTAAAAATTGGCTGCCACGATTTTGTAGTTATTCTAATTTTGTACCTTATTTGACGGCGCCAAGAAACAGAACTTCCGGTTTACGTAACACCTAAAATTTACCATTGATAAAACCACTAAGTAGTTCTAACGCTTTGCTTTGCGGCGCGCGTTAGCGCGTCCGGTGAAGGCCACGCCTTTTGTGGCCGGAACGAATAAGAGCAACTTGTTAGAACAACCACGAAGATAGCTATTTTGTGTTGCTAAAAGTGTACTACTAAACAGTTAAACTACCTTAATTTCTGTGACGACATTTGCCAATGTTAAGCCACGAAGAACAAAACCAATAAACCTTACGCAGCTATATTATTAATTGAAACCACGAAGAGCAAAACTGCCCAACGCAAACCTACCTTTTACTAAAAATTGGCTACCACGATTTTGTAGCTGCCAATATTTTGCACTTTACTTAAAAATACTAAGAACCAGTATTTCCAGTTTACGTAACACCTAAAATTTACCACCGATAAAACCACTGAGTAGTTCTAACGTTTTGCTTTGCGGCGCGCGCTAGCGCGTCCGGTGAAGGCCACGCCTTTTGTGGCCGAAACGAATAAGAGCAACTTGTTAGAACAACCACGATCATAGCTATTTTGCAGTGCTAAAAGCGTACAACTAAACATTTAAGTTACCTTACTTTCTGCGACCAAGTTTGCTAATTTCAGCCACGAAGAACGAAACTACCTAGCCCTACGCAGCTACATTACTAATTGAAACCACGAAGAGCAAAACTGCCCAACGCAAACCTACCTTTTACTACAAATTGGCTACCACGATTTTGTAGCTGCCAACCTTTTACACTTTACTTAAAAATACCTAGAACCAGAACTTCCATTTTACGCAACACCAAAAATTTACCACTGTTAAAACCACTGAGTAGTTCTAACGCCAAGTTCAGCGGCAGTTTGTGGAGCGGAGCGAATGTGTTATAGCGTAGCGACAACACATTTGAGCCGCGGAACAAACTGTCCGCCTGCAACGTTTTGTTAGCTGCGCTTTGAACACTCAAACTCAGCAATTTCGACTAACTTTTTGTAATGCTGGATAAAACCTTCAAAAGCTCCAGGGTCGTTCCAGCCTACGGGACCAGCAGCATCAGTATGAGCGAACGCATCTATTATTGCTTTGCAAAATGCTGACACTCTCTCATCTGGCCACTCATCTGTTTCAATATAATCGATTATCCTTGCTGAGCCATTTTCTTCAGAAAGCTCTTCTAGCAAGCCGAAGCTATTATTCCGGGACAGCACTTCACACAATGATTCAAGCACTGCTCTATACGCCCATCCTGCGGCACTCCAATAACTGTCATTCTTAAAGCTAATACCACCGCTCATTGCATTTCCTTACAGCTAACGCTTTGCTTTGCGGCGCGCCTTAGCGCGTCCGGTGGAGGCCACATTTTGTGGCCGGAACGAATAAGAGCAACTTGTTAGAACAACCGCGAAGATAGCTA
>CALMJT010000143.1 GCA_937864365.1 uncultured Alteromonadales bacterium
TTCAATTTCTGTCCTCTGATTAAATCATGGATGAGTTAATCAGAGGTTCCTATAGTTTTGTTGAGAGTAATTCAGCGAGTTTATAGTAGTTGGGTTGTTAACTGTTAAGTAATCTTATAAAGAGTAGTGTTTAAAATCCGACAGTGATTTTAAAATTGTGTTTTAGACACGTCTAGAAACGAACATTTTTTTATTGATACGTTAAAAACTATCAACACTAGAAAGGAGCCTTGTATCGACTCCTTTTGGTATTGAATACTTTCTTAACCGCTACATTATGGTTGAAAACGAGCTTTGAGGTATTCGAAAACTGCTCTTATACCCATTGCTTCGCCGCCGGTGGGTCTTCCCGGTAATTTGCGGTTGTTCCACGCCATTACATCAAAGTGAACCCAGTCTATATTCTCGTCAACAAACTCTTGAAGGAATAGCGCCGCCGTAATTGCGCCGCCAAACGGCGAGGTTGCGCAATTAGTAATATCTGCCACTTCACTGTTGAGTAATGCCTTGTAGGGTTTGTGCAGTGGCAATTCCCAAACTGGGTCGCCACAGTTTTCACCGGCTTCTTTTATGCCATTAGCAACATTGCTGGAAGTTGAAAACATGCCGGGCAGTTCTGTCCCCAATGCTACACGACAGGCACCTGTTAAAGTTGCAAAATCAATAATGAGCTCGGGTTGATCGTTATTAGCTTCTGCGAGTGCGTCACACAGGACCAGTCTGCCCTCGGCGTCGGTATTGTCGATTTCTACGGTAATGCCTTTGCGCGTAGTAATTACATCGCCCGGTCGAAATGCGTTACCGGAAACCGCATTTTCGACCGCAGGTACCATAACTCGCAGGTGAATCGGTAATTTCGCCGCCATGATAAGATTGGCTAATCCTAAAACGTGAGCGGCACCACCCATGTCTTTTTTCATAAAACGCATGGCTGATGACGGTTTAATATCCAAACCGCCACTGTCGAAACACACACCTTTACCAATCAAGGTAACCTTAGGATTGTTAACACTGCCCCAGTGTAAATCAATTAGCTGAGATGGGTGGGAGCTGGCTCTGCCAACGGTATAAATCGTTGGGTAGTTTTCATCCAGAAGATCTTCCCCAACAATTTGTCGGCAGGCGCCGCCGTATTCGGTGGCCAACGCATTTGAGGTTGCCGCTAAGTGCTCGGGCATCATGCTATCGGCTGGCGTATTAATCAGATCTCGGGTGATAAATACCGATTGCGCATAAGTTTTCGCTACAGATACGACATCGGCGTCATCGATATTTAAGGTAACAGCCTTACTGGTTTTATCTTTGGATTTGAATTTTGAAAACTGGTAACCACCCAGTAAAAAACCAAAGGCGACTTTTTCAAGTACCGATTTCGAGTCGCTAAGCGCGTTAAACTCGCCCTCAGGCAGAAGATTATACAACTCCCCGGCGCAGAATTGATCATCGGTATCGGTGCTGAGTAAGGCCTTATCTAACTCACCATTGGCGTTAGGAATTACTACTAAGCCGTCGCCTTTATAACCCGTCGATTTTATCCAATTCTTTGTGAAGCTATTTTGTTCTTCGAGCCACGATGGATAGTTCTTTTTATGGACGACGAAAAGCGGTGTTCCGTTTGCTGAGGCGTTTAATACAGGCAGTTTTGTTGGGTGCAGATTTGTCATGCTTGAGTGCCACTTGAGAATTGATTTCAATAAATTAAGCGAATTTACTAAGCATTGGGGTAATGCGATTAGAAATCAACCTCTATTTTGTATCACAATCCCTGTTTTACTACCTGGCAGCAGTAATTAGTGACCAGCAATAGTTGTTGATAACAACAGTCGTTGATAACAACAGTCGTTAATAAAACAATAGTAGTTAATAAGTAGTCGCTCTAATCATATTGGTCTTACGTTATATGATTAGTGGCTTCGAGCATTGTTCTGTTAACCTGATGGAAAAATCCGTTGGGAACGAGCAACACAATCTCAACCCCAATCCCAATCCTTTCAATGATCTGTTTGCAAATATCACATCAACTCAACGTCAACTGTTTAAAAAATTTCCCAAAATTAGAATTGTTAAAAGTTGGTAAACATTTTGAATGTTAAAGCTCCAGTCGCAAAAATTAGCTTGGGCAGTGTTTGAAATATAATCAAAGGAATGCGGTCTTACACCTTAAAACGGGCGCATTTTACGTATATGAAGTCAGATAATCTTCCGCTGTACTAAGTGATTTTGGGTTATGCGTATTGGTAACAATAAATATTTATGGTGGTTATTTATTTAAAATAAAATTGTAAAAAAATAAATGATTGTGTGTTTTTTACAAAATTTTATAAATCGACGCATACATAAAACAAGGCGCCGTTTTGCGACAGCAAACTGGTTGTTGCTAGCTATGTTGTTGCTAGTTATGTTAATTACGAACTGTGGTGGTTACGAACTTGGCAACAGAAAAACAATAATTTGTAACAAAAAATTGAGACCTGTTAAATTTTTGTGCTTATCAACGTTGTAATGGTGATTCTAACGATTCAGGTTTTTCGTATGTTAGGCGGGTTTTTCGTATGTTAGTAAGTTTAACGCTAAAATCTTTGAATAATTCATTATTGGAAAGTTGATGTTAATTTGCGATAAATTTATTGGTGAAATTTGATTGTTTACGTTGATGTTTTAATAATTTTTATTGCTGAGATTGTTTTATTTTGTGCTCAAAATAGAGAGATAACAGGGTTTAACTACTAGGTTTATGAACAGAAAAACGGTAATGTAAATACAGTCAAATTAAACCTATAGGAACTTCTCATTAACTCTTTTGTGATTGAAGCTAGGGCAGAAATTGAAAATACGATTTCCAATTTTTATACAATTTCAAGCAATGGTTGTGATTGAAATTGATGGTGAACCATTGGTGTCGTTGAAAACTCCGTGTTAATCAGAGTTTTCTATTGTCAGCTTGTAAGTTGATTTACGTTAAACAAACGGTTATTCCAAAATTAAGAATGCCAGCAACGTAGTTTTTATGTTTAAGACTGCTGACATTAAATTTATGTGAGCAAGTCAGATTTATCGATCAAAAAACCGCTTTAATCGAGCCAATAGCTAAGCGCAAGCGGTTCTTTCAATATAAGTAAACGCAAGTTACAAAAACATATTGTTAAACGCGACGTTGTAGATTTTTTTCCATAATTATTCGGGTGGCGATTTCTTCAACCGAAATTGCAGTTGTGTCAATCCATGGAATACCAAGAGCGCGATACATGTATAACGCTTCTTTGACTTCCCATTCACACTGTTTTATGGACGAATAACGGGAATCGGCACGGCGCTGATGACGAATGTTTGATAAGCGTTCGGGATCGATACTTAAGCCAAATAATTTATTTTTATGCTCACGCAGTATTTTTGGAAGTTCGTTTTTCCGTAAATCCTCTTCCGTAATAGGGTAGTTTGCTGCGAAAATGCCGTGCTGCATGGCTATATATAAACAAGTTGGTGTTTTAGCACTGCGCGAGACACCGATCAAAATAACATCGGCGGACGGGTAATATTTTGTTTTGGCGCCGTCGTCATTATCTAAGGCGAAATTAACAGCGTCCATCCGAATCAAGCCTCGTTCTCCATAGGGGCTTTCATGACTTTGGCCGGCTTGATAGGACGAAACTGCTCCTAGTTCCTTTTCTAATGAAGGTAAAAAGGTGCCAATAATGTCCATTAAAAAGCCTTCGGACCCTGCAATTCGATCACGAATTTCTGGGTTCATGATAGTATCGAAGATCAACGGTTTTTCGCCAGATTTGGCTGCGGCTTCGTTGATTTGTTGCACTGCTTGATCAGCTTTTTCTAAGCTATCGGTATAGGGCAGGTGCACTTTGTGAAATTTTGTTTCTTGAAACAACGGTAACAAGGCGTTGCCAAGAGTTTGAGAGGTGATTCCGGTGCTGTCTGAAATAAAGAAGGCGTATCGGGTACTCATGAGTAAATCTCTTGGTGAAGTCTGAAAAAGTTCGTTAATAGTAATTAAGTTGTTATTATTGCGCCTATTGGCAATATATACACGAGGAGATAACGTGATCGATCAGATAATTCCCTTCGAAAAGTTGGGTATGAACGACGTTGAAAAAGTCGGCGGTAAAAATGCTTCACTCGGTGAAATGATTAGTAACCTAACCGATTTGGGCGTTTCAGTACCAACCGGCTTTGCGACCACTGCGGAGGCTTTCCGAACATTTTTAAGCCAAAGCGGTATCGACGATCGCATTCACAAAGTTCTGGATGAACTCGATATTGAAGATGTTAACGCCTTAGCCGCAGCTGGCAAGCAAATCCGTCAATGGGTTGTTGAAACGCCGTTAACACCTGAGCTAGAACAAGCAATTCGTGCCGCCTACACCGAAATGTGTGGCGACATTGGTGACGTTGCTGTTGCCGTCCGCTCTTCAGCAACCGCAGAAGATTTACCAGATGCCTCATTCGCAGGCCAGCAAGAAACCTTCTTGAACATTAGAGGTATTGAAAACGTACTTCACTCCGTAAAAGAAGTATTTGCCTCGTTGTTTAACGACCGTGCGATTTCTTATCGAGTACACCAAGGTTTCGATCACAAAGAAGTTGCGCTATCGGCGGGTATTCAGCGCATGTGTCGCAGTGAGACCGGCGCCTCGGGTGTTATGTTCACTATTGATACCGAATCTGGCCACCGTGATATGGTGTTCATTACCTCTTCTTATGGTTTGGGTGAAATGGTTGTTCAGGGTGCGGTTAACCCAGACGAATTTTACGTACACAAACCAACGTTAGAGAAAGGCTTTAAAAGCGTTATTCGCCGTACTCTAGGTTCTAAAAAAGCGAAAATGGTTTATGGCGCCAAAGCGGAAGCAGGTAAGTCTGTTGAAGTTGTACCGGTACCAGAAGATCTACGCACTCAGTTTTCTATCTCTGATGAAGACATTCTAGAGCTTGCCAAGCAAGCGATGATCATCGAAAAACACTACGGTCGTCCAATGGATATCGAGTGGGGTAAAGATGGCGATGATCAGAAAATCTACATCCTTCAAGCGCGTCCAGAAACTGTTCGCAGCCAAATGAGCACCCAAAAAATGGAGCGCTACCGCATTAAAGAAACCAGCGAACTGTTGGCTTCTGGTCGTGCAATTGGCGACAAAATTGGTGCTGGTAAAGTACGCGTTGTATCTGGCCTTGAAGAAATGGATCAGGTTCAAGAAGGCGACGTATTGGTTACCGATATGACCGATCCGGATTGGGAACCGGTAATGAAGCGTTGTGCGGCTATCGTAACCAATCGTGGTGGCCGTACTTGTCACGCAGCAATTATTGCGCGTGAATTAGGTATTCCTGCCGTTGTTGGTTGTGAAGACGCAACCAGCAGCTTAACCAGCGGCACCGAAGTAACCGTTAGCTGTGCTGAGGGTGACACCGGTAATATCTGGGCAGGTTTATTAGAATTCGAAGTGATTTCTACCGATACCACCGACATGCCAGAGCTTGAAATGGATGTCATGATGAACGTTGCTAACCCAGATCGCGCCATGAGCTTTGCGATGTTGCCAAACAAAGGTGTTGGCTTGGCGCGTTTAGAGTTCATCATTAACCGTCAAATCGGCATTCACCCTAAAGCGTTATTAAATTACGATGCTCAAACCGATGAATTGAAGAAAACCATCGATGCAATGACCTCTGGTTATCCATCGCCGGTTGATTTCTACATCGAGAAAATCGTCGAAGGTGTGGCAACTATTGCCGCGTCTTTCTACCCCAACAAAGTTATCGTTCGTATGTCTGACTTTAAATCGAACGAATACGCAAACCTTGTTGGTGGCCGTCAGTACGAGCCAGAAGAAGAAAACCCAATGATCGGTTTCCGTGGTGCTTCACGCTACGTTGCAGAAAGCTTCCGCGATTGTTTCGAGCTTGAATGCAAAGCCATGAAAAAAGTTCGTAACGAACTCGGTCTTGAAAACGTATGGTTGATGATTCCATTCGTACGTACCTTGAGCGAAGCCCAAGCCGTTGAGCAAATTCTTGCTGATAACGGTTTGAAGCGCGGTGAAGACGGCTTAAAACTCATCATGATGTGTGAATTGCCTTCTAACGCCTTGTTAGCCGATCAATTCCTTGAGTACTTCGATGGTTTCTCAATCGGTTCAAACGACATGACTCAGCTAACCCTTGGTCTTGATCGTGATTCTGGCTTGATTGCACACTTGTTCGATGAACGTAACGAAGCCGTTAAGAAAATGCTTAAAATGGCTATTGATGCGTGTCGTGCACAGGGCAAATACGTAGGTATTTGTGGTCAAGGCCCATCAGACCATCCAGATCTTGCCAAATGGTTAATGGAACAAAAAATTACTTCTGTTTCTTTAACACCAGACACCGTTCAAGAAACTTGGATGTTCCTAGCCGAAAACAGCAAGTAATTGTTGTTTAATAAGCCTAAAAAAACCCGCCTTGTGCGGGTTTTTTAGTTTTTGGCGAGTCATTTAATAATTGAAGAACACTAATTCTAAGTGGTATGTTCATAATTATCAGTTAATCGATTAAAAACACAAACTTATGGAAAACTTAGAGTTACAGCGCGTTGTTATTTTATTGCATGGCTTAGGGCGAACCGCGCGTTGTTTTAAATTATTAGAAAAACATCTTAAGCAAGAAGGGTATCGGGTTATTAATCAGAGTTATCCTTCTCGTCATTATAAAATTGAAGATTTAGCAGAAATCGCAATTCCTAACGCGTTAAAAGAATGCCCAAAAGACGCACCAATCAGTTTTGTAACCCATTCACTGGGCGGTATTTTAGTCAGAGAATATTTGCGCAAACACACCATCGAGAATCTTGATAGGGTAGTGATGCTTGGCCCGCCAAATCATGGCAGCGAAATAGTCGATAAACTCGGTTGGTTACCGGGTTTTATCTTTATTAATGGGCCTGCTGGCCTACAGCTAGAAACTAAGCCTGATGGATATTTAGCGCAACTTGGCCCGGTAAATTTTAAACTGGGTATTGTTGCCGGAACTCTTAATAAAGGTTGGTATCTAGAAAAATTTTTGCCAGAACCTAACGACGGTAAAGTAACGGTTGCAAGCACACGAATTACAGGTGAAGCGGATCATATTTGTTTACCCATAAGTCACGGTTTTATGATGAACAAACCTATGGTTATTGAGCAGGTTCTAGCTTTTTTAAAAACCGGAAGTTTTAAGCACCAGAAAAGCTAAAGGAACCTCTGATTAAATCATGGATGAGTTAATCAGAGGTTCCTAAAGTAGTATTTTAGATTTTATGTGCAGTTTACTCAGTTGAAAAATCATTACTATTAAAAAGTTAACTGCGATTTAAATGATTTTTACGACATAAGACATAAAAACAAAAATATGTTGCTAATTCCAATCTTAATAAATAAAAGCACGTATAAACATTAAGTTGCCTTACCGGTGGAGGCTCATTAATTAAATTAAGAATGACTTACTCAGAGATTCCTACAGCTTAAAACGTTTGGTTAATTCCTGAAGTAAATTAGCTCTTTCGGCTAATTCTTCCGTTGCCGAAGAAATTTCATCAATTGCTTGGCTTGCTTCGGCGGATTTACTATGCACGGTATTTACACTTTGGCTGATATTTTCAGATACTGTAGATTGTTGTTCAGTTGCTGTGGCAATTTGCGAAATCATCGAATGTATGAGTTCAACCGATGAAACTACTTTGCGTAAACTTTCTACTGTATGCTGTGCTCGTTCCGATACTGCATTTGCTTGTGTCACACTACTAGATACCACTTGCCCGGTTTGAGACGAGACTTTTTGTAACGCCTCCACAATACTGGCAATGGTTTCTGTTTCTTCGCGAGTGTTTTTGGCAAGGCTTCGAACTTCATCGGCAACCACCGCAAATCCTCGGCCTTGTTCACCGGCTCGGGCTGCTTCTATGGCCGCATTTAACGCCAATAAATTGGTTTGTTCGGCAATGCCTCTAATGGTATTCACAACCACAGTAATATTGTTGACGCGTTCTGTGAGCTGGCTTGATGTCGCTTGTGTTTGATTTAAAAAATTAGCCACTTCGCGCATATCGCGCGTGGTTTGAAAAACTTCATCAACACTGTGTTCTAATTCTTGTTTTGCATCACGAACAATAGTAACCGCTTTTTGTGTATTGTCCGAAACTTCAACCACAGTTTCATTCATTTTTCCAATAGCATCTGCTATTTGCGCGGTACCTTTATTTTGGGCATGAAAATTAGATGTTGTTGATACCGTAATTTGCGCGAGTTGATCGGATGCGGCTGCTTGCCCGGTTGCAGAATCTAATATTTTGCCCACTAACTCTCTTAAATGGTTACTCATGGTTGCCATAGAGCTGTATATACTGTTGGGTGCAGCCTTTTTATCAAAGGCATAGGCTAGGTTACCTCGTGCAACCAAGTCTGCGATTTTTACCAATTCTTCGGGTTCGCCTCCCAAGGGTTTGGTAATTGATTTTGCTAAAAAATTAGAAGCAATAATAATTACCACAAGTGCTGTCGCTAAAATAGCCACAGAAATGTTAGTCAGTAAATAGCTATGAGCAAAAGCTTCGGATTTATCTATTTCCGATAAAATAACCCAATTTAAGCCTGCAACGTTTAAAGGCGAGTAGGCCGATAATACCAGGTTGCCATTGTAGTCAATGATGATATCCAATCCGGTTTCGCCGTTGATTGCTCGCGTAACCGCATCGGTATTTACAGAGCCTAATGTTGGATTCGCGAACGACGCAATAACCGAATGGCTTTTAGGATCAAAATAAGAATCCGAACGCATGAGTCTGTCAGAACCCACCAGATAGCTTTCACCCGTCTCTCCCATACCTGGCCGTTCTTGCATAATGGCATTAAGTCTACTGAGCGGAAATTGAACAATTAATACTGCAACCATTTCGGATTGATTAAATATTGGTTGCGCAACAAATCCAGCCGGTGCGTTATAAGATGGTAAATAATGAGAAAAGTCTTGAATTACAGGATTTTGATCGCGTTTATTGTTCATTGCTAGACGAAAAGCGTCTCCAAGACCACTTTGCGCATAGGGACCTGATTTTAGCGAAGTTGCAAAGTCAATTTCTTTAAAGACCGTATAAACAATGTCGCCAGATTTTGGATGAACGATAAAAATATCGTAGTACTCCAATTCCGCACGTACTTCACTCAAACTAGGATGAAGGCGAGCATGAACCTGATCGTACACAGGATAAAGAGCACTTTTAGCTAAAAGATCTTTATGACCGAGTGGATTTGAATTTTGCGCTATATAAGCGTCTTGGAGCAGAATGCCTTTATCGTCAAGTTTACCAAGTAAATCGCTGACTTTTGGCAATATTTCTGAAGGGTTTTGACGTTTAAATTCTGGCAAAAAATTATCTTGATAGTTTTTTTCGAGACGTCGCCGAGCTTCGTCAATACTCCCGGCCTTGTTATCTAAATCGTTAATGAAACGATTGTAGGCCTCAATAATATGAGCCGATTCTTCTATAATAAATGGGTCTTCGGTCATTAAAGAAACTTGAGAAAATATCGAGTTTAAATATCGATTTACTGAAGATTTTTTCTCTTCACGCACAGCTTCTAAGTGTGCGAACGACGTTTCTTCAAGAGCTTGGCTACTTATCCATAAAGCAGTAAAGCCAATAACAAAACAGGGCACTATGCCCATTAAACAACTCCACAACATCAATCGTTTTTTAAGAATCATTATTTTACTCGTAATAAAACCAATCTATGTGCCGCTTTATAGGCGAATATTTATTATTAATTTTTTATTAGATTTCTATAGTCCATGCTGTCTATAGCCATTCAATTAAGTGTAGATTGATTATTTATATTCGTATTGGTTGCCATAAAGAAATCATGGCATATTCCATTACTGTATTTCTGGTTTGGTCGGCGGGCAAAAACGGATATTACCATTTTCGAGGTATTACATTTTTAATTTCTAACCGTTATTTAATTCTTTAACTCTGCCATTCGAGTTGTTGATGGCTTCAAATTAATAAGCCCTTCTAAGAGAGAAATATCGATCATTTGAATGGCCCAAATTGTGCTCTTTCTGTCAGTAGTGGTGAATTGACAGTTTATTGGCAGATTCACGTCAATGAATTGATCATTTTAGTGATACTTACGAGGAAGGTTTTTACTGTGAATGTTTCTAATCGACCTGATATTCAACAGTTGCTGGTTAACATGCGAGACATGCGCTCACAGGTGCAAGTCCCAGATATTAATCACGTAGCCTTAGACGTTAAAGACAGTGTCACTTCGGTTAATCAAGCACAGGCCCCTGCATTTAATGAGCTTTTTGCCCAGGCAATTGATTCTGTAAACAGTTTACAACATCAATCAGGAGCCTTATCAAACGCTTATGCAATGGGTGACGAGTCGGTAGACATTGCCGATGTAATGATCGCAAGCGAAAAGGCTAAAATCGGTTTTCAGGCAACCTTACAAGTTCGTAATAAGGTTGTTGAGGCTTATCAAGAAATTATGAATATGGCCATTTAAGCGGTGATGTGAGTATTTGAAATGGCAGAAACTACAAGCGCGTCAATGAACAGTTCGCCCGCATCTAATAATTTATTAGAAGGGTTCAATAATTTAAATTTAATTCGCCAAGCTGGCCTTATGGTCGGCTTGGCCGCAAGCGTCGCCATTGGTTTTGCGGTGGTATTGTGGACGCAAAAAGAAGATTTTCGCCCGCTGTATGGCAGTTTAGATCGCTTAGATTCTGCGGAAGTGGTGGAAATATTAGAATATAACGACATTCGCTTTAAGGTTGATCCCAACACCAGCGCGCTATTGGTTGCGGCAGACGATGTACACAAAGCACGTTTAAAACTCGCCGAGGCGGGCATTCCCGGTGAAGCATCGGTTGGCTTTGAATTATTGGATCAAGAACAACCTTTGGGCACTAGCCAATTTATGGAAGGTGCACGCTACAAACGCAGCCTAGAAGGTGAACTTGCGAAAACAATCACCAGCATTAACAGCGTTAGGGCCGCGCGTGTCCATTTAGCCATTCCTAAAGAATCGGTCTTTGTTCGCAACGCCAGAAAACCGACGGCGTCGGTCTTTTTGGAGCTATTTCCGGGCAGAGGATTAAAACACGAACAAGTAAAAGCCATTGCTAATTTAGTTGCTTCGAGCATTCCGGAATTACAATTAGATGACGTAACTGTTGTTGATCAAAAAGGTAATTTATTAACAACCGGTGAAGAAATGGCAGAGCTGGTTGAGGCTGCTCGTCAACGGGAATACACCCGTGAGCTTGAAAACGATTTAATTGCCCGCGTTAATGGTATTTTAAATCCGTTGGTGGGTAGCGGAAATTATCGTGCAGAAATTAGCGCAGACGTTGATTTTACCGAAATTGAACAAGCCGATGAAATTTACAACCCAGACTTAGGTGCAGTACGCAGTGAACAAACACTTGATGAACAGCGTGTTGGCTCAGAAATTATTGCTGGAATTCCGGGGGCATTAAGTAATCAACCGCCGGGCGATGCCCAAGCGCCAGAGCAAGCAAATCCACAAGACCCAACCCAACAAACGCCACCCAGTAATACTCGTAAACAAGCAACGCGTAATTTTGAATTAGATCGGACCATAAGCTACACCCGACATCAATTAGGCAAGGTAAAGCGCTTAACAGTAGCCGTGGTTGTTGACGATAAAAATATTGTTAACGCAGAAACTGGAGAAGTGCAATCACAACCTTGGACTCAAGAAGAACTGGAAAGATTAACTATACTGGTACGCGATAGCATTGGTTTTTCGGCGGTACGAGGCGATAGCGTTAATGTAATTAACAGTCCCTTCTCCGGTATTCGCGACGAAGTGAGTTATGAACTTCCCATATGGGAGCAACCTTGGTTCCTGGGTATTGCGAAACAAGTCGTCGGGTTATTAATTATTCTTGCTTTATTATTAGGATTATTACGACCTGTATTAAAAAGTTTGGCCGGTTCTGGTCTAAAAGCCAAACAAGAAGAAGAGGCGAGAGAATTAGCGGCGCTCGAAGCCTCCGGTCTTGAAGCCTTTGATGCACTGTCTGATGAAACCGTGACTTTAACCGGTGGTGATGCTCTGGCATTACCCAGTCCCGATGAGAATTTTGAACAACAACTCAACGCAATTCGTGGAATTATTGCCGAAGATGCCGGACGTGTTGCCTTAGTAATTAAAGGTTGGATTAACGAAGATGGCTGATGCCAAAGTCCCAGCGGAAAGTAACCGAACCAAACTAGAACAGGCTGCCGTTTTATTGATGAGCTTAGGCGAGGCCGATGCCGCAGAAATTTTAAAACACCTGGGTCCTAAAGAGGTACAAAAACTTGGCACAGCAATGAGCCAACTAAGTAATGTTCAACAGGCAGAAGTTGAAGCAGTATTATCGAATTTTCTTACCGAAGTAAGAACCTTAACCGGGCTTGGTATGGGTGCCGATGGTTATATTCGCAATATGTTGGTGACGGCTTTAGGCGAAGACAAAGCCAACGGTTTAATTGATCGGATTTTATTAGGTGGTAATACCACCGGTTTAGATACTTTAAAATGGATGGAAGCACGCTCCGTTGCCGATATTATTCGCAACGAGCATCCACAAATTCAAGCCATTGTTATAGCGTATTTAGACGCTGACCAATCCGCCGAAATCTTGTCGTATTTTAAAGAAAATGTGCGTATGGATATCATGATGCGTGTGGCAGCATTAGATACGGTACAACCCAGCGCCTTGCAAGAATTAAATAATATTCTCGAAAAACAATTTTCCGGTAGCGCCGGTTCGCAAACTAAAACCATGGGTGGCGTTAAAGTTGCCGCAGAAATTGTTAACAATCTTGACAGTAGCATGGCTAACGAACTACTTGAATCTATCACCGAGGTTGATGAAGACTTAGGTACACAAATTCAAGATTTAATGTTTGTCTTCGATAATCTTGTAGATGTCGATGACAAAGGTATTCAATCTTTGTTGCGAGAAGTGTCGTCGGATATTCTTATTATTGCTCTTAAAGGTGCAGATGATGTACTTAAAGAGAAAATATTCAATAACATGTCAAAACGCGCCGCAGAACTACTGCGTGACGATTTAGACGCTAAGGGTCCTGTTAAATTATCAGAAGTTGAAAATGCACAAAAAGAAATTTTAATCATTGCAAGACGCATGGCCGACGCGGGAGAAATTAATCTTGGCGCTGGCGGTGAGCAAATGTTGTAAGGATGAAAAATACCAGTGCCAAACAGTGATAAGTCCAAGGCCAGTAAAGAAGTTGTTTCACTTGAAACAAACAGTGCGGTATGGGATGCGTGGAATGCTCCTGAGTTTGATTCCGAAACACATCATGTAATTTATAACTTGCAAAAAGTTAAGCAAAGAATTAATAAAAAAGAATCTGCAAAAAAATCTTCATTATCAGAGAAAAAAGGTGGGCTTGCCCCTAACTCTGAAGTCAAAGCGCCCGGCGACGAAAAACTCGATAATTCCGAAGATTCTCTAATTTCTTCACAGGACGAATTGGTTGAAGATGGTGACGAAGTAGAAGAATCTGTTGAAGACGTTGACGACAACGAGTTGAAAATTCCCAGCGCTCAAGAGTTGGAGGAATTAAGACGCAGCGTAGAGTTGGATGCGTATCAAAAAGGATTTGAAAAAGGCGAAGCACACGGTTTAGAAAGTGGAAAAAAACAAATCGACGACCAATACCAACCAGACATTGAAAAAAGCTGTAATGCGCTAAAAACTCTTACCGAAAATCTCTCCCAATCTTTAAGTCAACAAGAAGACGCTATATTACAAACACTACTAAATACGGTCGTTACATTGGTAACCAATATAACTCGCAAAGAACTTAGCATACCAAATGCTGCACTTACCGATTTAATTGAGGAGTCGCTACAAATTATTGGCGACAGTAAACAAGCTAAAACAATATTAGTTAATCCGGGTGATTTAACGTTTATTACCGAGCGGAGTGAGCATAAATCTTGGAATTTAATCGCCGATGAAAAAATAACAGCGGGCGGCTGCCGTATAATAACCGAAGACAGTAGTGTGGATTCAACGGTGGAAACCCGTGTTAACGATACCATCGAAAAATTTCTGAATAAAGAATTTGCCAGTCATTAAGTGGTTTTATGTTAAAAAGTGATGGTGTTTAAGATGGTATATTCAACGCTTTTAAATCAACTCCAATCGTTTCAACCCAAACACATCGCACCGAGAATACCCGTTGCGGTTGGTAAATTAATTCGCGTTGTTGGCACCACCATTGAAGCCGTTGGCATTAGTGCTAATCTCGGTCAACAATGTGAAATTATTGTTGATGAAAATCGTAAAATAGAAGCAGAAGTTGTAGGCTTTTCTGAAGGTAAAACATTTTTAATGCCCATAGACAGTCTCTCGGGATTAAAACCGGGTGCTAAAGTTGTGCCTTTACCTCACCGAATGGGAATCAAAATTGGCCCAGAAATACTAGGCAGAGTCATTAATGGACTCGGTCAGCCTTTAGACGGTAAACCCATGTGGCCGGTATCGGAATACGTTGATTTTGAGGCGAAATTAATTAATCCTCTATCGCGCGCAGTCATTAAAGATCCTTTAGACGTTGGTATAAAAGCCATTAATGCATTACTAACCATTGGTAGAGGTCAACGTATTGGTTTATTTGCTGGCAGTGGCGTTGGTAAAAGTGTTCTGCTTGGCATGATGACACGATTTACACAAGCCGATGTCGTTGTGGTTGGTTTAATCGGCGAACGCGGTCGTGAAGTAAAAGAATTTATTGAGAACAATTTGGGTGAAGTGGGTAAAGCACGTTCTGTGGTAGTTGCGTCTCCGGCAGATGATCCACCGTTAATGCGATTAAGAGCCACGCAATTAGCCACTCGGGTTGCCGAATATTATCGCGATCAAGGTAAAAATGTATTATTGCTTATGGATTCACTGACGCGCTACGCGCAAGCACAGCGTGAAATTGGTTTAGCAACGGGAGAACCTCCTGCTACCAAAGGCTATCCACCGTCGGTATTTTCGAAACTACCACAATTGGTTGAGCGGGCCGGTAATGCCGACGAAGCTGGAGGTTCTATTACCGCAATCTACACGGTTTTAACAGAAGGTGATGATTTACAAGACCCCATAGCGGATAGCGCCAGAGCAATTTTGGATGGACATATTGTGTTATCGCGATCTTTAGCCGAAGAAGGACAATATCCGGCGATTGATATCGAAGCATCCATTAGCCGAGTTATGCCAAACATTGTTACACAATCTCAATTAGCGGCGGCGCAAAAATTTAAGCATTTATTATCTGTGTATCGACAAAATAAAGATTTAATCAGCATTGGTGCATACACCCATGGCGCCGATGCAACCATTGATTTAGCCATTAAAATTCGACCACAGCTAAGAGAATTTATTATTCAAACTGTTCAGACTAATATTACTTATGAACATTCAATGACAATGTTATCGCAGTTAATGGCGTCCTGACCTGTTATTGGCACCTCTGATTAACTCATCCATGATTTAATCAGAGAACAGAAATTGACAATGCGATTTCCAATTTCTTCTCAATTTCAATTGCTTACCGTTCTTGAAATTGGCGACAGGTCCTTGTGTCGCGAGAAACTCTGGTTAATCAGAGTTTCCTACTCTAAATTATTCCGTTTTTTAAATGATTTATTTTTTAAGTTATCTACAGAAACTGATACTTAGATAAGCAGGCTTTCACTAGCTTATTATGAAATTAATCAAAGTTTTCATTAATGTATTCTTGATACATAATTCACAATAAACAAGTTTTTTACACGCGTATTTAGTTGTTATTTATGTCAAAATTAGATCGATTTATTCTATTATTGAAAATGGTAGAACAGGCCGAAAATAAAGCGGCGCAACTTTATAACGAGCAAAAAAAACATCTTATGAGTCACTTAAACCAACAAAAGACCATAGAAGCTTATTATTTAAATTTTCGCAATCAATTAGATAATACCACTGGTGGCTCAATTCAGGATTTGGTCAACAAACGCGCTTATTTAAAACAGCTCACTGATTTACGGGATTCTCAGCAGGCAAACTTAACCATTATTGAACAACAGACCGTAAAGGCTGAGCGTCATTGGTCAAAACTTCATCATAAACGCCTTAAAATTGAAGAGCTGATTGAGTCTATCAAACAAGATCTAACTAAAGCCGATGATCTTAGAACGCAAAAATTGTTAGATGAGCTTTCTGGAATACGTTACCACGATAAAAACTCTTAATTTTGTACTATAAGAACCTCCGATTAACGCATCCATAATTTAATCAGTGGAAAGAAATTGAAAGTACGATTTCCAAATTTTTTCCAATCTATTTACAGGAGCCTCTGATTAACTCATCCATGATTTAATCAGAGGGCAGAAATTGAAAATGCGATT
>CALMJT010000144.1 GCA_937864365.1 uncultured Alteromonadales bacterium
CGTTAATTCGCAAGCTCTCGTTAATTCGCAAGCTCTCGTTAATTCGCAAGCTCTCGTTAATTCGAAAAGCTACGCAAAAAAAACGGAGGCAATGCCTCCGTTTTTTTGTTCCCAATTAACTCTAGTTTCACCAACCAAAATCAGTTATGGGGGTAATATCTTTTTCTGCATCTTCGTTCGGGATAAAAGTAACGCCTGGTTTTAGATGTGAGCAATCTACTTTTGTAGAATCAAAAATTTCTAATTCTTCGATAAATTTTTTCGCAAATTCCAAGAAAAACTGCTTTCCTTCTTCAACTGAATTTTTGATTGAACCCCATACGAAAGAGTCTCTAAAATCCAATCTTATAGTGAAGGTATCAAATAGAATATAAACATCTAATCCATAGTTTACGATGCTCTTACCGTAGAAATGAAAAAAACATCTTTTATCACCAATGGTAGTTTCGTTTATTTCTGAAGGATTTCTTGGGTTAATAGATGATTCTGAATTGTGAATCTCCATTCCTATAGGGTCTGATGTTAGTCTTTTAAAAATATTATCCTTAATAAATCTACTACTATCTTGTTCCTTGTATCTTGTTACTAGAGTCAAGTAGCATTGAATAGAGTGATTTATTTGTTGTAAGTCTGATTTGCTTTCACAATAAATATTTAATATTGCTAGGTCATGGGATTCATTTATTTCAGAAATCTGAACTATATTTTTATCTGAGTTTATGTTGATTTCGGCGGTGTATAAGTTAATGTTTTCATTTTTTGAATTATCGAAATATATAAAAAAGTATTCATTTATCTTTAATGTGTATTTTTGGGATTTTTTCTTCGAGAAATTAACTAGCTTCATGATCAAACCCCTTTCTCTTAACCAGGTCAGCAAAGGTTATATTACTTTCATGAGTGTTATTTTCGCTAGAAAGAACTTTCTGTTCACTGAGAAGTTTCTGGGTCATCGCCTGATGTAAGGCGGATATTTTATTGTTTTTTGTAGAATTCTCGGATTTTGATTTAAGTCCACCACATTCATCTATTAATTTTTCTAGTTTGTGGATTTCAGCATAAGGAGCATTCAGGGAGAATTTATGACTTGTTAGTTTAATGTTCGCTAGTTTTACTTTTTCTAAAGCTTTGATGAGAACTTTCACACCATCTTGTTCTACTATAGTTTCGTAATCAAAGTTATGCCCAGCTATCCATTTATTCTCTGAGTCAATTAATATTTGTGCTAGTTCATCGGCACTTGCCGTTTTAGAGAGCCTATCATTTGGAGCCCATGCTTCACCATTATCAGTCAAATAAGAAGGGCAGTAGTATAAGTTAGAGCTAGATTTATCTGATTTTTGATGGAGATGGGAAACTATTGACCCGGCTGTAGTTTGAGCGGAAAATCTGTTGTCTGTATCCTTAATAGCTGAGATAAAGAATAACTTTTCGTCGAGTAAGTTATTGTTTTTCTTATCGTAGATCCATTTATCGTTGGAATGATATACCTTGTATAATCCTTCAGTCTCTATCTCATTATTTTTTAGCGGTTTTAAATCGTAAATGTAAATTCCAGGACCTCTAGAAACTCCTTCAACTTTATCTTGAAATGTTTGGTAGTAAAGCCGTACTCCAGGAAGGTTAGGTACTTTAATATCTTTGTAGAATTTATTCGACTTCTGAATGGATGATCCATCAGCGCCTCCTGCAGAGATAGATATTAGAGTATTGCTAATCTCTATAACTAAACTTTGCCCCCCATTTTTTTGGTCATTAGGGTTCACATAAGTGACAAAATCAACAATTAAGTTAGGATCAATGTAAACCGGTTTTCCGGAATTTCCCATTGTATTTCTTGAGAAGTATATAAAATTCGAAAAGTTTTTAAGTGCCATTTCTGCTGCCTATAAAGAAGTTATGCGGTATTAGTGCATGAATTTAGGCAAGTGTATCGGCTAATGACGGTATTAAAAGTGTTTTGGAAGGAAATTTTTAAAATAGATGATACTTATATTTCGAAGTTTTAATGGTTTTATTGCTCTAGTATTAACTGAGTAAACTTAAGTATTAGTTAAATTCTAGATGTATGCGTTAGCTGATGTTTTCTAATATGTGGGTTTATTAATGTAGGGTTTATCTAGCGAGTCGGTTTTCTTGGCAAGTTGTATTTTTGAGTCGTAGAGTATTTTGAGTTGCCGCTCTATTTTTTTAGGCTGGTAATTATGGAAGTGTAAATTGTATTTAATGTTATTTTTGAATTTATTAATGTTTTATGTTGCTAATTATAAATGCAATTTTTATCGAGATATTTTGTTGAGAGATATTTGTCGAGGGATTTTTATCAAGAAGTTCTAAACCGTTTAGAACTTCTTGAGTTATTTAAATTAACGCAGGCTTTTACAGTGTGTCGTCAAAGTCGGTCATCTCTGCCCATAGGTCGTGTTCGTCGGCTTGGAATATTTTTGCCGTAACCAAATCGCCGGGGGCTAGTTCGGTTTCACCATTTAAATACACCATGCCGTCAATTTCTGGGGCGTCGGCTTTGGTTCTACCAATGGCGCCTTCTTCGTCAACTTCGTCAATTAAAACATGGACGGTTTTGCCAATTTTGTCTTGCAGGCGTTGCTTGGATATTTCGGCCTGTACTTCCATAAATCGGGCGTGACGTTCTTCTTTAACTTCGTCGGGCACTTGGTCGGCGAGTTCGTTGGCTTTTGCGCCTTCTACCGGTGAATACTGGAAGCAGCCAACGCGGTCTAGCTGCGCTTCTTTTAAGAAGTCGAGCAATATGTTGAAGTCTTCTTCGGTTTCACCCGGATAGCCAACAATAAAAGTGCTGCGCAGGGTTAGGTCTGGGCAGATAGAGCGCCATTTATGAATGCGCTCTAGGGTGTTTTCGGCATGGGCAGGGCGCTTCATCGATTTAAGAATTTTCGGGCTGCCGTGTTGGAACGGGATGTCTAGGTACGGCAAAATCAGGCCATCGGCCATCATCGGAATAATGTCATCCACGTGCGGATACGGATACACATAGTGCAGGCGCACCCAAATGCCCAAACTGGCCAAGCCTTCGCACAAAGACTTCATGTTAGATTTCATGGGGCGGCCTTGCCAAAAACCGGTGCGGTATTTGATGTCTACACCGTAGGCACTGGTGTCTTGGGAGATCACCAACAACTCTTTAACACCCGCATTCGCTAAGCGCTCAGCTTCGTCCATAACATCGCCAATAGGGCGACTGACAAGATCGCCGCGCAATGACGGAATAATGCAAAAGCTGCAGCGGTGGTTACAGCCTTCAGAAATCTTCAAGTAAGCGTAGTGACGCGGAGTCAGCTTGATGCCTTGGGGTGGAACCAAATCGATAAGTGGGTTGTGGATAACTTCTTGTGGAACGAACTGGTGTACAGCACCAACCACCTCCTCATAGGCGTGGGCGCCGGTAACACTAAGCACATCAGGATAAAGCTCACGAATTTTCGCGGCTTCGTTACCCATGCAACCGGTAACAATCACCTTGCCGTTTTCGGCCATGGCTTCACCAATGGCTTCTAGTGACTCGCGTTTGGCGTCGTCGATAAAGCCACAGGTGTTCACTACCACCACGTTCGCGTCGTGATAGGTGGGGGATATCTCATAACCATCGGTACGCAGTTGAGTCAGAATCCGCTCTGAATCCACAAGGGCTTTGGGGCATCCAAGGCTGATAAACCCGACTTTTTTCTGACTCATTCGACTACCTCAGTTAAGAAATTTGTGGCTGAAAATTAGGCGCGCGATTGTATTACAGCTGTCATCGGATATCGAACACTTCTTGGCTATATGTGCGCGATTGCGCGTGTTTAAGGGCGGTGTTTAGGGCGACGGAAGAGTTGGTACCCGAGAAATAGTAGTTTGCCTAGCGTTAAATTTCATGCACACTCATACGATAGTGTAAACAAGATGAAGTTCTCGCAATTTTTTGCAGTAAACACAGGGTAATCTAAGTATTAGCCCTTTATTTTATAAGTTATCTGGTTGTATACATGATTCATAATTCCACCGATCTCGAGAAGGCTAGAAAACTCGATTCTGCGCTTTACGATCTGGTTCGTGATGTCGATGTTTTAGAAGCCATTGCGCCACAAAACTTCCAAGAGCAAAAGAAGATATTTTTTGAGAGTAACTTCTCTATAAATCCAGAATTTACCTACAAAAAATCACCGTTTAACTCGTTTCAAAAAAAGCGTGCGCTTTACAATTTACCGGTTGAAGATATTCTCGATGAAGACCTAGCGTTTTTATATGCTGAAGTGATCGAGTCTTATGTCGACAAGCTCGACCAATCTTTGTCGATCGGGTCGCCAGATTTTTTATACGACTCGCTGCGTTATTTTGGCGAGCCAAACGAAAAAGATCTGAATAATGCGAATTTTATTTTACATCTACCCGATGATCTTGATGAAGAATTTTGCGATATCGAAACCGATTTAATGAATGCCCAACAAATTCAAAAACATATGGATGAATTTGCCGGTGCGCAGGGTTATGAATATAAGATCAAAATTGAATCCGCTATGATTGCCAATGCAGTGGTATCTGGCAGAACGCTAAAAATTAATCAAAATGCAAAAATTCCAGAGACCGAAGTTTACGCACTCGCTCACCATGAATTAGGTGTGCATCTGGTGACAACATTAAATGCCGCAGAGCAACCACTAAAAATTATGTCATTAGGTTGCCCAGTAAACACTAAAACCCAAGAAGGTATCGCCATTTTATGCGAATACTTGGCTGGGTTTTTAACCATTCCGCGGTTAAAAGTTTTGGCGTTGCGTGTAATTGCTGTAGACTCAATGATTAACGAAAAAGATTTTAAACAGACCTTTCTATTGTTAAAAGAAGGTCATGGTGTTGAAGAAAATCTGGCCTACACCATTACCGCGCGTGTATATCGTGGTGGTGGTTATACCAAAGATTATTTGTACCTGCGCGGCTTGCGACAAATGCTTAACGCCTATGAAAAACACCCAAACTTCCAAAACCTGTTGATTGGTAAGGTTTCATTTGAATATATCGATGTCATTTCTCGATTAGTCGAAAAACATTATTTAAATCCGCCTAAATTTATCAGCCCTGCTATTGCAGCACCGGGTGATATTGATGCTGTTAAACAGTTTGTCGCTCACTCTATTAAGTAAAATATGCTCAGTTATCAACACGCTTTTCACGCAGGCAACCACGCCGATGTTCTAAAACATTGGTGCCTGCTTGAAACTCTATTGTATTTACAAAAAAAAGATAAACCCTTCGATTACATTGATACTCACGCGGGCGATGGTCTCTATTCGCTAAAAAGCCAAGCTGCGTTAAAAACCGGCGAGGCCAGTGCCGGAGTATTAAAATTAATAGATAATCAGCCCGAAGTCTTGAAAAACTACTTAGATGTAGTGCTATCTTATATCGCACAGCATAAATATCCGGGTTCACCAAAGTTAGTACAGCAACACTTGCGCTCGGGCGATCATGCATGGTTTTTTGAAATGCACCCGCAAGCCATTACCAATTTACAAAAAAAACTGGCTTCTAAAACTGGGTGTTTTGTTAAAACTGAAGACGGTTTTAAAGGTTTATTGAGTTTGTTGCCTAACAAAAACAAGCGTGCATTAGTTTTAATGGATCCATCGTACGAAATTAAAGCAGATTACAGAACCGTTGTAGAAACCGTTGAAAAAGCCTACAAAAAAATGCCGCAAACGGTGTTTTTATTATGGTACCCAGTAGTGGATCGAGAACAAATTACGCAACTTGAAAAACACTTTAAAAAAACTGTTTTAAAAAACGTGCATCTATTCGAAATGGGTGTAGCCGATGACGCTAATAAGGGCATGACGGCTTCGGGCATGATTGTGGTCAATCCACCATGGACCTTGCCAGAGCAATTCAAAAGCGGTTTTGGTGAAGTTTCTCAGCGGTTATCCGAAGACGGAATCGCGAGAACTCGATATGAATTATTGATTGCAGAGTAATTCATGGATTAAAAACTCTGATTAAAATATGAAAAAATTGATCAGAGTTTTTATGTTCTCGTAGAATTAATAGCAGCATAACAAACGGTATTGTTGTTGTAGTCTTTTTATTATCTTAATGCTTTAACTATTGTGTTTGTTAATATGTCGGGAATTTCTTCTGATAAAAAATGCGCATTGTTTTCAAAAATAAACACGTTTTCATCCGGTATTTTTAAATGATCTATTAAAAACGGAATTTGCTGTGTGGTTAGGGTTTCGTCTTTAGCGCCCCAAAATACCAAGGTTTCACCGGTAAATTTCTCAAATACAGCGGCATTGCTTTCTAATTGCGAAAATAACGCATCATCAATATGGCTGTAAAACGCAAATAAAGCATCGCTGCTACCTTCTGTCATGGGTTTTACGTAACCCGCGCATTCTTGTTCAGACAGTTCGTGTTCTCCTAGGCCCATATTCTCAAAGGTTTGTTCAAGAACCAGTGCACTGGTAACTCGGTTTTCATAGGCGTCGGTCATTAAGCGTGTGAAAATGTCTAGTTCAAAATTGGGATGATTAAAACCTTCTTCACGAACAATGGTATTTAACACCATTAAATTATCGATATGCTGCTTAGAATTTTCGGTTGTAACATCGTTACGCAACATCTGCCATGCTACCAATCCGCCCATATCGTGAAATAACAAACTGTAATTATCTACGCCAAGACTATTAAGTAGTTGTTGAACGTAATTGGCTTGAGAAGAATCGCTATAAATAGCGTTTTTGTTTTCTGGTTTACTGCTTGAGCCATAACCCAACAAATCTATCGTGATTACCCGAAAATGATTTTGTAACGTAGGAATCATCTTTCGATACATCCAACTGGACGTAGGCACGCCGTGCAATAACACCAAAACATCGCCTTCGCCGTGATCGGTAAACGCAATTTGAGAACCATTTTCTAGGGTAAATAACTGCTGCTGTGCGCGATGGTCTTTATAATTGCTGGGTAATTGGTATTGGTTAGAAATGTGAGTGCCAATATTGTCGATATTTCTACTTGTAGTGCAACCTTGTATCAGCATGGCTGCAAGGGTTAGCGTAAACACTTTTATCAAATGAATAGCGCGGTTGCTTAGCAATAAACTCATCAATAGATACCTCAATTCCATTCTCTAGTTTTAAATCAATTGTTTCGTCACATTCAAACCACTTGCCGAAACTTTCCATCCACAAAGCCGTAAACGGTAAAATTTAAGACTATTTTCGGGTATTGCGAAAAATTTAATGACATGTCCGCATTGTCGAGCGTGTTTTTACACACATGTGTTAAATCATGGTTCATTTGTTAAATCATGGTTCATTGTTTTCGTAAAATACTGGGTTGATATAATCACATGTATTGTGGAAATTTCTAAAGAGCAATGTCTCACATGAATGAATCATGAAAGAGTTAATGTGAGATTCTTATTGTTTTTTCAGCCACTCAATCGAAGCCGGAATACCTTCGTCAATCATCGATTGATAATGGCCACCGTGGGCAACGGTTTTATAGGTAATTGGCGTTCCTTGTTCTTTTAAATCGGAAACAAATTGTTGATAGGTTTTTTGTCGGGCCGCCATTCGACTGTCATCGTTGGCTGAAAATAAAAATACAGGCATGTCAAAATACGCGATATTTTTGTGGGGCGAGCTATCCATGAGCGCTTTTTTAAACGCTGGAATTGCGGTTGACACTTGTCGTCCGATATCAGATAAATATTCTTCGGTATTAAGCACGGGCGCATAGGCAATAATGCCTTTTAAAAAAGGTAATTTCTGAGGAGCCATAAGTGCAACCGTGGCAGCTGAGCTGTGTCCCGCAAAGTACACTTCTTCTTTGTTGAGTTGTTTAAATTCTCGGGTTGCTACAACAAATGCTTCAAAAGCATCCTTAATACCGCCATCACTTTCTACAAATTGGTTAATGGCGCTTAACTGACTGGATTCGTCTCCGGTTTCTGGCCACGGGCCACTCAAATCAAAACTAATTACGGCGTATCCGGCTTCTACGTAAGGAACGTGTTCAGGGGTGTCGCCGTCGCTTAACTGCATACCAAAAAACAAACCTGACCCGGCTGGTGCGATTAAAATCACCGGAATTGACTCTTTTGTTGCAGTGCTTGGCAGATAAACCCATATATTACCGTTGGTATCTGGATTCTTTAATCGGTATTTATTGGCTTTTAGGTCTTCTGCTTGGGCGATTGATGAGCATAAGAGAACCATAACGATCAGGGCGCGGCATAAATTAAACATAAACTATCCTACTTAAAAACGGCGTAGATGAGATTTTTGAGTAACCATACCCGCACTAGTGTTTGGCTACCACACTTATTCTCATTCAAGCTTATGCGTGATCAGAGTGTTTTTTGACCAAAATCCAGCGTAAATATCAACAATGACTTGTAGGCATTACTGATATTTGGCAGTTAAGAGCACAAAATCACCGTTCAAGCGAGATTGTTACTGTAGAAGTTGCGTTGGGTTATTTACAATAGAGAGTTGTTCTCGGGTTTAGATGCACGAGCGAGTTTGTGTAGGGTTTGATCAAACCAAGTTTGAGGTAAGCCAATTTTTAATCGATTTAGTCTGTGTTACTGACAATATTTAATGCTTAATAACTTAATTACAAAAGGGCCTATCTAGGATAAATCATGGAAAAAATTATGGATTTGTTACCAGATGGGGACCGTTACAAAGTTTTACGTTTGGTTATGGTCAATTCAGGCAGCGCTGCCTATGTTGAAATTCCTATTGATCAAACGGCGGCATTATTAAGTAAAAATAATAAAGGCAAAACCTCGGCGTTAAACGCTTTGAAGTTATTTTTATTGGCCGAGGTAAATTTTAAAGCCTGTGAAAAGAAATTCGGATTCTCCTCTGGCGGTAAGGTTTATAGCGGTGAAGAAAGTTTTAGTTATTATTTTCCAAGTTCTACTTCGTTTATTATTTTAGAAGCGACTAATCCGCAAGGGGATTTTTGCATTGTCTTGCATCAAAACCCCAAAGAAACCCTAGGATACAACCGCATTGCTGTGCCCTGTGCCTACGCAAAAATTCGCCATTTGTTTTGGAATACGCAATCGGCTGCTAACCAAGGCATGGGTGCACACCCAGACGATTTTAATTTAAGTGACGTACAAAAACAGTTACAAGCATTAAAAGCGCTACCACTTAACGATCAAGAAACCATTCGTACCGCGCTGTATACACGAGTAAGCCCAACTAAACCCGAAACACGGTTTTGTTTAATGCCTTTGGTGCAATTACCAAAACCACCAATGATGCGATCTATCAAAGCGTTATTGCAGCTCTCATTTGATATTAAAGGTGCGGATACCAAAAACCTGCCACTGGCCATTGCTAATATTATCGACAGCGAAGTTTCAACCGGGCGCGAACCGATTAATATTGATTTCAAACGCATTCATTCCGATCGCGAACGCTTAAGACAAGAAGCCAATCATATTCACAAGGTAAAAAATCACCAACAACATTGGAAAGTTTTAGAAACTTGCTACCGTGACTACGGATTAAACGTTAGAAGTTGGCAAAAAGACGTTGCCGGTCTTAGCCAATCCATTCAGTTGTTGATGGATCAGTTTCAGCCCGAACACGAAAGCGCGCAAGAAAAGCTGCTCAATTTAGTGGGTACTCGCAAACAACACGAAAAAATCCTCGCCGAAAAAACCGCTGAAATTTCTGCTAAAAACGGCGAGCGCAAACCTATCGCCAAAGACATTGAAAAACTCACCGCCAGCATTACCCTAGCCGAAGACGTTATTAAGCGCGAACGGCCGGTCATTGACAGCGACGATACCTTTGAAATTAGTAATCATTTACGGGAATTCAAAAAAGAAGCCGAGGCAGAGTTAGAGAGTTTTCAAAACAGCGAAAAAGCCAATGCTCGTTTGGGCGAATTGATCAGCAAAAAAAATAAACTAGCAACCAAGTTAAAATTGCTAGAGCAACAATTAAACGACGACTCGAAAGGTTTATTAAGTTATCTAGAAAATCACGCGGCAACGGTGCTTAACAGTTTAAACCCGAGCTTTAAGGCGCTTGTTGAAGAGCCCATGAGTATGCAGGTGCAGGCCGTTGAATGTTTTACCGAATTGTTTGAGTTTGAAAATGAACAAATACTGTTTTGCGGTGAGTTATTAGAAAACGTCAAAATCAAGCCATTTGATGCGCAATCGTTTCGAGAAACTATTTTAGTAGAACTAGACAATGTTCGAAATCAGTACGATAGCAACGAAAAATCCATCGATGAGCTAGATCGTGTTATTAAAGCTGGTGGTGATCTTACCACGGCATTGCTGGAAGAGAAAAAGCAAGAAATTAAAGAAATTGATGCCGAAATTAAGGCATTGGTAAGCTATGAACGTGATCTCGACGATTTACAAGAAAAACAATTGCAGCAAGCTAATTTAGACGAGCAGCTTGAATTGTTAGAGTTTGAAAAAGACCGTTTAAATAATGTCTATATAGAATGTTTTGCCATAGAAGAAGAAACTCGCAAAGAAGTATTGAGTATCGAGAAAAATTTCGAGCGCATCAAACAGTGCGATACACAGCTACAGTACTTAAAGAAACTGGTTGCCGACGAACAAGATCAAATACTTGCCTCGGTTGAAGCTGATAACCCGTTAACGGTTGATGAAATAGAACAGTATTTAAACGCGTTAGAAACACTGCAAAATAAATTAAAAGCGAACAAACAAAAATCGCTGGAGCAGTTTAGAACGCTAATTTCGGCGAATATTCTTGCCATAGATGCCGACCTAGCTCACCGCACCGATTTAGAATCCAATGACTTTTTGGATGCTTACCAAAAACTGCGTTCCGAATTTGAAAATATTGTTTCCAAAGAGAAAGAACATTTTATTCAAGTTCGCCAGCACAACCATCAAACCAGCGTTGAAATCAGCCTGCTTGACAGCATGGCACGAGCCATTAAAAACTTTGAAGAGCGAATTAATGCTCTGCTTGGCAGTGTGAAAATCTCTAACCTGACCGGTGTGACCATCGAGATTAAAACCCTTGACGGTTTTAATACCCTACGTCGTGAACTTGCTAATCACGGCTCGACGTCTGATCAGCTAATGGAAGATTCGTTTTATCAACGCTTGTTGGATTTCTGTGAAAAATATTTAATTGAAGGCGCTAACTACGGCAAACTCGATTTAGAAAAAATCATTACCGACGTTAAATTTGTATACGAAATTAACGGTAAAAAAGAAACGACTTCGCAATCGAACGGCACCAGCGGCATGGTTAACGCCGTGTTATTGGCAATTTTAATGCGTCGCCTTGTACCCGAAGACGTTACCTTTACCTTGCCGGTTGTGTTTGATGAAATCGGCAGTTTGGATGAAGACAACCTTCCAGAGTTACGCCGAGTTGTTGAGTCTAATCATTTTGTGTTGTTGGTTGCCAACCCAAACAATAATGGTTACATCGCCCAGCACATTGGCCGTTGGCACGATGTGTATCTGCATAATGTCACCGAAGGCCAGGTGGTGAATAAATGTTTGGCAATTTATATTGCCGAGACCGAATCCCTCGCTGCCATAGATTCTGAAGAATCTTTCGAACTGGTTTAAGGGTGAATTATGCCAGTTGTTAATAGCGACCAAACTATTATTGCGATCTTAAATAATAAGGCGTTATTTTTCCGGTTAATGGATCACGCGCTTGCGGATTACAAAAACCACGCCTTGGAATTTACCATTAGTGACTACGATGCGTTATTGGTAGCAACCACCAAAGGCTTTAACGATACCGAAAGACGCCGATTATTTGATACGCTCAGTATTGATAATTTAGAGCGTAATGGTTTATTGAATTACGCCGATCGCCGTACCGGGCGCTTTCGTTTGCAAGATTTTATTTTGCAAATGCTGCAACACCTCGACAGCAAGCGATTGCGGGAATTATCGTCCGCCGAACTCAATCAATTAATGAAACAACTCGAAGAGTGTTATCGGCAGGTGAGCGATACACAAGTTATGTGGATCGCCGGAGACGATAATTTTGAAGAGTTGGTCTCGTCGGTGTATTCCAGTTTGCAGCACATTGCATCAAAGTTGAAATCCAATGTGCGAGCCCTGAAAGGTCAGACCGAGCGACTGGCAACAATTGTTGACGAAAAATCTTATATAGATTTAGAACGTTCCGATCAGGTGCGTGTTGCGCTGAATGAAATTTTGCGCATCCACGAACGCCACGTAACGCCTACCTTGCAGTTTTTGGATGAGCGCTTGGATATTCGCCGCGCGCGTACCGAGCTGTTTGGCGAAACTGCACCCATGGCGCTGTTAAAAAAGATTATCGCGCGGTTTGAAGAACGCAAGCTTACCGACCACGTTGCTAAATTACAGCGTATTCAGTTTCATATTTTGGCGATGGGCCGTGAAATTGGCAATATTGCTAAGGGTTTAGACAGCTACGTTAAATACGCAGAAGCTGAACGCCGCCGCTACAATCGCACCGAGCAACTCTACAACGCCTTGCGTGGTGCGGTTGAAGAAAAGCAAACCGGATTATTACGGGATTTTATGCTGCGCCCCGATCACCCGGTATTTGCTTCAGCGCGCCCGTTAGGTGGATTAAAAAGCTTTTTGCGTGCTCAGTCTGCCAATGTAAATTGGCCTAAATCTGAAGGTAGCTTTGCCTTAAATGAAATTCTGCGTGTACGTCTTGAAGCCGAGCTGAATAAACCGAGAGTAGAATTTTCTGGCGTTGGCAAACCAACCAGTGATGCAGAAATCGCACAGCGTAAATTCATTGAAAAAATGCTCGCCGTTATGGCCGATTTTAATTACGAACAAAACTACGACGATGCGTTTTTAAGTGTGCATCGGTTTTTGTGTGAGCATTTGAGTGACTATTCGCTAAAGAATCTAATGGATGCCGTGCCCTTTCTTTCCGCAAAAGGCATCGTAGAGTTGGCACTTCCGGCGGCCTCTGCAACCATTGAATACAAGGGCTTACGATTACGCTATCGCAAACGCTGTTACAGCACACGTTCTAAAAGCCACGCGTAAGTTAAAGAGAATCAGCAATGCAAATACAATTAAGTCGTAAAATTTATCGTGAATTAATTAACGGTAATTTAATCAATAAAAAAATCCGCAACGGCGAGCACTTAGAGCCTAATCCGTTATTTGATGAGCTTGCCTCAGAAATTAATCGAGTTCATTACGATCAACTCTACAGCTGTATTGGTTACGAACTCAAGCAACTGGGTGATTGTTTTTTTCTCAACGAAATGGGCAAAGACGAAATGCTCTCTGACGTTGCCATGCGAATCCAGAGCTTATTGGTGATATTGTGCCGTGGCATTACACAAATTCCGTTGTTGATTAGCGTAATCACCGATTTTAATGCCGGATTAAGCCGCGAACACATCGAAAAAATATCTGAGACCGAAGAATACCAAAATATTTTGAACGCGGTTGGATTGAAAAATTCGTTAATTAAAGAAATTGAAAACGTGCTTGTAGTTAGAAAAATCGCTTTTTGGAACCACTTAGATCGCTTAGTGTTAAGCGACGGTGGCATTGCCTTATTGGATTCGATGCAAGAGTTGAGTTCGATTTAAAAACTGGGTTAAAAAAGCTAAGAAACTTCCTGCCATTTAAATTAGGTCGTTTTATTGTAGACCAGAACGGGTTATCGAAAATGGCAGGAATAGCATCCACAGCTTTAGAATTTTTGTGTGAACTTAACTTGGTTATTTTTTTATTTAATAATGTGTTAATGAATAAAGCTTTTAATCAGTAATCCTAAACCAGAGCAGGCTAACAAGACTCTACAAACGGTCATAAATTGCTTTTCACTCAGGTGCTTTTGTATTTTATAGCCTGCTTGAACACCTAAAAGCGCCACTGGCAGTAACAGTAAATCGTACAATAAAGAAGATCGACTCCAAAGCCCACTTAGCGTATAGGGCACCAATTTAATAACATTCATAAACGCGAAAAATACCGCAGCCTGTGCCAGCCATTGTGCTTTAGGTATTTGTTTGGCAATAAAATAAATATTAATGGGCGGGCCACCGGCGTGCAGTAATGTACTGCTAATGCCAGAGACACATCCCCACACGTATGCGGCGCCGGGTAGTTTGCCAATTAGCGGAATGATGTTGTGCCAAAAAGCAAATAAAATACAAAACAACGCCAATATTATTTGTAAACTCACCGCAGACAAGGTTTGCATGAGTGTTCCAGCTAAAGCGATACCGCACAATGCCGCAAGACTAATGGCTTTTATATCGTTTAAATTGACCGATTTTCTGTACAGACCTACCGTTCGCGCGTCCATAATTAATAACAGTGGCAACATAAGTGCAACCGCCTGTTGCACCGGAATAACCAATGATAAAAGCGGAACGGCCACAACCCCGGCACCACCGGCAAATCCCGATTTTGATATGCCGGTAAGAATTACTCCGACTATGGCTAAAAGCCAAAATACGTAAATGTCCAAATAAACCTACTGTTGTTCAAGTGGTGGTAAATCAAACCATAACGCCGTTAAATCGCTGTTGGCCGTTACTGTGAATGTTTCGCCTAAAGCGCCTAGTGCGTCACCTTCTTGCCAGGTTTTACCATCAATCATGGCTTTGCCACTAATGATATGCAAATACCCGGGTCTACTCTGGGTGTTAAAGGTATAAACTTCGCCAGCGGATAATTGTAATCGAAAAAGGCTTGCGTCTTGATGCATCATTAACGATCCATCTCGACCGTCCGCCGTCACCAATGGCGTTAACTGGCTGTGTTGTTCAATGGCTTTTTGCTCGTAACTTGGTTGAATATTCTTTTGGTTGGGTTGAACCCAAATTTGCAAAAAGCGTAAATTATCGGTTTGGGAGTGATTAAATTCCGAATGCTTTATTCCGCTGCCCGCACTCATGCGCTGTACCTCTCCGGCAGGCACCACAAACTCATTTCCCAAGGTATCGCGGTGTTCAATAGCACCTTCTAACACATAAGAAATAATCTCCATATCGCGATGCCCGTGTGTATCAAAGCCCGAACCGGGTTTTACCAAATCGTCATTAATAACCCTAAGTGCCGAAATACCCATATGTTGCGGGTCGTAATAATTCCCGAACGAAAACGAATGCTTGCTCTTAAGCCAACTAAAACTAGCCTCACCACGATCTTGAGAAGGGCGATAATAAAACATAATAAATGCTTCCAACGATTGAATTTAAGTTGGGAGTAATCTTAGTGATTACGGCGGATAAGAAAAATGGCTTTTATTCGTATGTATTATTCGGTTTAGTCGAACGAACAGCGGTGATTTAATTAATATCTTCCGATGTGGGTAGATCCAGAGTAAGCAGGCGCAACTCGCCCATAAATTCTCGGGTTGCGGGGCCAATTTGGTCGCGGTCTTGGTAGTTTAAATAGAAGCTACAGGTTCTTTTGCTACCTTCGAGTAAGGGCAGTGGTACAACTAATCCAGAGTCTAAATATTCTAATATGGATAATTTAGGCAGCCACGCGTAACCCATGCCTTGTTTAATTAATTCTATGGATGCGCGCATTTGTTCTACTGTCCAGCGTTGTTCTGCACCTAACCAGCCGGAGCTTGCGTTGTTGTGTGTGGCGGAATCGCGAACGATGATTTGTCGGTAAGATTTTAAATCTTCGTAACTGAGTTCGCGTTTAAGCTGCAATAACGGGTGATCTTTATGGGTTACGGCGATAAATTCTAATAAGCAAATTTCTTCGTTTAAGCCCGATGGCATTGGGAAGGGCGATACTCCAACATCTACTTTGCCTTCTTCAATAAGCTCATTAGTGCCGGATAAAACCGTGTCAAAAATATCGATTCGTATTTGCGGAAAAATAGCAGAGACTCGCTCTAAAGCCTGAAAGACTACTTTTTGCGGAAAGGCGCCATCTACGGCAATGCGTAATTCGGATTCAACACCGGTGCTTAAAGATTTTGCAACCGATTCTATGCGTTGTACTTCGTCTAATAAAAATTCGCCGCGTCTTAGTAGTAATTTTCCGGCTTCGGTTAAAACGGTTTTGCGGCCTTCTACATAAAATAATTTAACGCCTAGTGCTTCTTCAAGTTTATTAACGGCGGTGTGAATACTTGATTGGCTTTTGTGTACCTGATCGGATGCTTGATTAAAACCACCTGCGTCGACCACTGCCTTAAACATGCGCCATTGTTCTAAAGTGGTTTTTTGCATCAGGGGCTGCCCCATTCGATTCATTAGTTTATATAACCGCAGTTTATACCAAATAAGTTGGGTCGTAATGATGTTAATAGAAGGTTATTTACATACGCAAAAACGGCCAACAAGATTGTTGACCGTCTGTTTACTTAGAATGATTTATAGGAAACTCTGATTAACCTAGAGTTTCTCGCGACACAAGGATGTGTCGC
>CALMJT010000145.1 GCA_937864365.1 uncultured Alteromonadales bacterium
ATCCTAATTAGTTATGGATTATCGTAACACAGGGATGTGTTTTCAAACTCTTTTCATTACAAGAGTTTTTTGATGGCATCATAGAAGAGTTGGCTTGAGTTTTTTAAATCCTAGGTGTCGATTAATTTTAGGCGTAGGTTTATTAGAAGTGTTTCTAGCTCATTTTAATTTCGTCAATGGCTCTATTTTTGTGGTGTTATTTAAACTTCATAAAAACAAATACACCTGAATTAATTCTTGCTTTTTTCATTTGTATGCTTTATTCAAAGCGTAAGCTTCCTGGGATTATTTCCACTGCTCTTCAAGTTCGCAAACACGGTCTGAATTGTTATAAGTTATCGTTATCAAGATTACGATAGAATTACTTTTGTGGTTTATTTTTGATCAATAATTAACCGCGGGGCTTTACAATCATTTTTTTTTCAGTAAATTGTGCTCGCCGTTGTAATGACTTCTCTAATATTTACGATGTTGAATTTGTGCACCGTAAGCTACTTGACCTATTAGGTAAGAATTGAAGTCATTGTTGTTGACTGATAAAAAATGAGACTTGTATGGTTGATCCAATTAGCCCTTTAATGCCTGCAAATAATGAATCGAGACTAATCGTTGCATTAGATTTCGATAATGCAGATAAGGCTTTGGCACTGGTGGATCAGCTACATCCTGAGCTATGTAAGTTAAAGGTTGGTAAAGAGTTATTTACCAGCGCGGGACCCGGCTTGGTAAAAGAGTTGGTTCATCGCGGATTTAATGTTTTCTTAGACTTGAAATTTCACGACATACCGAACACCTGTGCAAAAGCTGTTTTAAGTGCAGCAAATTTAGGTGTGTGGATGGTGAATGTTCATGCTGGCGGTGGCGTACGTATGATGAGAGCGGCTAAAGAGGCGCTTGATTCGTACCAAGGTGGTCGTAGACCTTTATTGATTGGCGTAACCGTTTTGACAAGTATGGACGAATCCGATTTGGCTCAACTGGGCATTGATAAGTCTCCAGAAGAGTTGGTCGCGAATTATGCGCAGCTAGTATTCGAATCTGGTTTGGATGGCGTTGTATGTTCTGCTAAAGAGTGTGCAATGCTTAAAAGCCGGTTCGGTGACGGATTTCATAGAGTTACTCCAGGCATTAGGCCTTCGGGAAGCGTAAGTGATGATCAACGACGCGTTGTTACACCTGAAGAGGCAATGAAGCTTGGTAGTTCGTACATTGTTGTTGGTCGCCCAATTACACAGTCTGAAAATCCAAGAGCTGTTTGTGAAATGATCAATTTGTCTTTGCAAAAATAATAATATTTTTTACTCTACAGAGGGCTTGGAATGATTGCAGGAGTGAATGTGAGCTTTCCTATCATCACCGTGGACGGACCTAGTGGTGCCGGTAAGGGCACTTTGTGCCATGCATTGGCCAGACGCTATGGCTTTCATCTACTCGATAGTGGTGCGATCTACCGTATTGGGGCGCTTGCCTCACAAACAATCGGTATTGATTTGGATGATGAAGAGGCTGTTGCATCTCTCTGTGAGCGATTAGAAGTAGACTTCGTACCTACCGAAAACGGTGTTTCCGTTATGCTGAATGGTCAGGATGTTAGCCAATTGCTGCGCACCGAAAATGTAGGTATGGCGGCTTCAAAAATTGCTGCTTATCCAAAGGTTCGTGAAGCATTGGTTAATTGTCAGCGTAATTTTGCTAAATCACCAGGTTTGGTAGCCGATGGACGCGATATGGGGACGACCATTTTTCCAGCGGCAAATGCCAAGATATTTTTAACAGCCAGTGCTGAAGATCGTGCTCGTCGCAGAGTTGATCAGCTACTGAGTATTGGTTGTCCTGCGAGCTTCGAGCAGATCCTGGCGGATATTAAGGCTCGTGATTACAATGATTGTGCTCGCACCATATCTCCCTTACAGCCAGCGGATGATGCTTTAGTCATTGACTCCAGTCAGATGACCATTGACGGAGTGTGCCAGCAGGTAAACGATTATCTAAAATCACTTTCCTTGGTTTAGTTAGGCATGTATTGCGCGGATTGTCTGACAGGCATTGCGTAAATTGAATATAAGCTCAGATGCGTGTGCTAATTCTTTGTTCTGTATAGATCTGATCTCTATTTAGGATTCATCATGCAATTGGGAGATTTGGGTCTTTTTCTTCTGGTTATGGCGGCACTGGCAATTGGCTATGTACTTGGTCGTTATGATCTTTTCTCATCTGGAAGAACCATTCGTAAGATTACTGGGAGGGCAGCCTCTCAGTACCTGCGCGGTTTGAACTTCATCTTAAACGACAATCCTGAAGCCGCCGTAGATACATTTGCACAGGTTTTGGAGGTCAATCAAGAGTCCTTTGAAACGTACTTGTCTCTAGGCATTTTACTGCGTAGTCGCGGTGAAATTGGGCACGCTATAAAGTTTCATCAAAATCTTCTTGAAAATCACAGTCTATCCGAGCACCAGAAGTACCTGGTCCGTTTGGAGTTAGGTCTCGATTTCCAAAAAGCCGGTGTTTTTGATCAAGCTGAAAGAATTTTTGAAGGTTTACGTCAATGTGAAATTCCTTCCATTAAAACGAAAAGCCTTGAGTATCTTGCCGATATTTTTCGAGATGAGCGCGATTGGCCAAAAGCTATTGCCACATCGGATGAGCTGATCAAATTGGCTCAGGATGACGCCAATAGATCTAAGTGGTTGCATAGACAAGCTCATTTTTATTGCGAGCTAGCTCTTGAGGCGAAAAACTTTGAGTCTACAGAGCGTGTTGAGCAAATCCTTAATCGGGCACGAGCGAGCGATCCGCAATGCCCGCGAGTCAGTCTTGAATGGGCCAAACTTAAAATGGAGTTGGGCGACTACGCAGAGGCTATTAAGCAGTTTCAAAAAGTGCCAAATCAAGACCCGGATTTTATTCCGGAGATTCTTCCTGAGCTGTTGGAGTGTTTTCGAGCTTTAGGTAACCCGTATGAGTTGATTGATTATTTAAGGTTTCTGCAAGATCGTTATCCGAGTAGCTCGCTCCTGATTTCCCTGGCTGAGCAGGTGAAGCGTTTTAGTGGCGAAACCGCGGCTGTGGAGTTGCTGGATCAAAAATTGAAAACTAGGCCTTCATTACGAGTGATTGGTAAATTCTTGGATTTCCAATTTTCAAGAAAAGAAAAAAATGATGAAAACCAGCGAGCACAACAATTAGTAAGAGAACTATTGGAGTTGTTGGTTATTCATCGATCCTATTATTTGTGCGGCTCATGTGGATTTTCTGGAAATCATCTGCATTGGTTATGCCCAAGTTGTAAATCCTGGGGCACAACCAAAGCGGTGAAGGGCATAGAGGGTGAGTAAAAAAAGCTTAACTTGACTGTCTTTTAAACAAAAATACTGTTAAAAAACAAATACTTAATTTTTTTTCGCACATGTGTTGACAGCCCTAGGGGTGCTCTATAATATACGCGCCATCAACGAGCAGTCAGCTGCTCTGAGAGAATAAATCCGGCATAGCTCAGCGGTAGAGCAGTAGACTGTTAATCTATTGGTCCCTGGTTCGATCCCAGGTGCCGGAGCCAAATTTCAAAGCCATGATCTAGGTCATGGCTTTTTTGTTTACAGCACTAAGGTTTTTCGTTTCCTAAGTTTAATTTTGTCATTTCTCAAAGATAAAAATCCTTTTACTTGTTCTAAAAAATTCCCCTTTTTCTTCTCTTTGTTTCTGTATTTAGAGTGTTCTCGGCGTAAACAATCGCTTTGGTCGAATTGTTTTTCTATGCGTCGAAATTCCCGATATGTAACCGTTTTGAACAGGCGACCCTTCGCTTAAATTTCGATTGCTAAAAGCTGGCTGCTCTGCTAGTCTTCGGCGCTATTTTTCAGCTGTTGTGTATATTGCAAGCAGCAAACTAGAGCCTACTATTCCGCCAGGCAAGGAATTTAGCGCTCGATTTTCTAACTACCCCATGTTTCTGGCGACATGGATGTGTGTATTCTGACCTCCACAGAAACTGTATGGTTGGATGACCACTTAATTTATAGGTAACGTAATGAGCGAAAGCTTTGCAGAGCTGTTTGAAGAAAGTTTAAAGAACGTCGATATGGTTCCAGGATCGATCGTAACTGGTGTTGTGATCGACGTTGACAAAGATTGGGTTACTGTTCACGCAGGCCTTAAATCTGAGGGTGTGATTCCAGCGTCTCAATTCTTAAATGAGAACGGGGAACTTACTCTAAATGTAGGCGATGAAGTTCAAGTTGCACTAGAAACCGTTGAAGATGGTTTCGGTGAAACTCGTTTATCACGTGAAAAAGCTAAACGTGCTGAGTCTTGGAAAGTGCTTGAAGCCGCTCACGCTGCTGAAGAAGTTGTTAAGGGTGTTATCAACGGTAAAGTTAAAGGTGGCTTCACTGTTGACGTTTCTGGTATCCGTGCGTTCCTACCAGGCTCTTTAGTTGATGTTCGTCCTGTTCGCGAAACTGCGCACTTGGAAGGCAAAGATTTAGAATTCAAAGTTATTAAACTTGATCAAAAGCGTAACAACGTAGTTGTTTCTCGTCGTGCTGTTCTAGAGCAAGCAAACTCTGCAGAGCGTGATGAGTTATTAGCTAACCTTCAAGAAGGTGCGGTTGTTAAAGGTGCTGTTAAGAACCTTACCGACTATGGTGCATTCGTTGATTTGGGTGGTGTTGATGGTCTTCTTCATATCACCGATATGGCGTGGAAACGTATCAAACACCCAAGTGAAATCGTTGGTGTTGGTGACGAGATTGAAGTTAAAGTTCTTAAGTTCGACCGCGATCGCAACCGTGTTTCTCTTGGTCTTAAGCAATTGGGTGAAGATCCATGGATTTCAATCACTCAACGTTACCCAGAAGGTGCACGTGTTAAGGCTAAGGTTACTAACTTGACCGACTACGGCTGTTTCGCTGAGTTGGAAGAGGGTGTAGAAGGCCTTGTTCACGTTTCTGAAATGGACTGGACCAACAAGAACATCCACCCATCAAAAGTAGTTCAACTTGGTGATGAAGTTGAAGTGATGGTATTGGATATCGACGAAGAGCGTCGTCGTATTTCTCTTGGTATCAAACATTGTCAAGAAAACCCATGGGATGCTTTCGGTCGTCAATTTGCTAAAGGCGACAAGATTTCCGGCAAGATCAAATCAATCACTGACTTCGGTATCTTCATCGGTCTTGAAGGTGGTATTGATGGTTTGGTTCACTTGTCTGACATTTCTTGGAACGAAACCGGCGAAGAAGCTGTTCGTGCATACAAGAAAGGCGATGAAATCGAAACCGTTATTTTGGCAATCGATCCAGAGCGTGAGCGTATTTCTTTAGGTATTAAGCAACTTGAAACTGATCCGTTCACAGGTTTTGTTACCGAGAACGATAAAGGTGCAATTGTTACCGGTACCGTTAAGGAAGTTGATGCCAAAGGTGCTATCATTGTTCTAGCCGATGATGTTGAAGCTACATTGAAAGCCTCTGAAATCAGTCGCGAAAAAGTTGAAGATGCACGCAATGTTCTATCAGAAGGTGATTCTGTAGAAGCTAAGATTGTGAGTGTTGACCGTAAAAATCGCGTTATCAATCTTTCAATTAAAGCCAAAGATCAAGATGAAGAGAAAGCTGCTATTAAAGAGCATTCTTCAAAAACTTCTGATACAGCTCAGCCAGCAACATTGGGTGACCTCATCAAAGCTCAAATGGAAAGCCAAGATTAATGGTTTTTCGTTGAAAAAGCGGCGCAAGCCGCTTTTTTTATGCCTGTAAGTTCAGTTTTTACCCTCTATTGCTAAAGTGTGCTTGAAGCTAGGATTTTAATAGTATATAAATCAGCAACTTAGCAGATTGTCTGCTTATTCAGTTTGGCTTATTGCAAATTACCCGTTTCACCCAGCGCTAATGGAGTGTGAGAATGACCAAATCTGAGTTAATAGAAAGAATATCTGAAAGACAGGATCAGCTGTCGTCAAAAGATGTTGAATTAGCAGTGAAGCTGATTTTGGAATATATGTCCAAGATGCTTGCGTCCGGTGATCGTATCGAAGTGCGTGGTTTTGGCAGCTTCTCTCTTCACTATAGAGAACCAAGAGTTGGACGAAATCCTAAAACTGGTGATCCTGTTGAGCTTGAAGGTAAATACGTCCCGCATTTTAAGCCCGGCAAAGAAATGAGAGACAGAGTGAATGAAAGTATCTAGATAATTACTTTTATTGATGATGCTTCGTTAACTTTTTTCTTCTTTTTTCCCGTCGCGAGCTGATGGCAGTTTAACGATATTGTTTTTCTGTGTTTGATTCTGTTTACGCTCAACTCGAAAACTTGCTTCGTAATGTGTTGGCGCTTCGGCAATTATTTTAAGTAGTTGTTCTTCGTTGCCGTCTTGGCAAAAACCGTCGATTTTTTGAATCAGTTTCAAAGTGTCTTCGTAATTAAGATGATGTTCACCGGCTCTCATGATTAAAGGGTGATCAGTACCACTTACGTTTTCTCCAATGAGTAGTTCTTCGTACAGTTTTTCTCCAGGTCTTAGTCCAACTTGAGCAATTTCGATGTCTCCATTTGGAGATGTTGGAGTTTTAACTGACAGGCCCGACATTCTAATCATCCTTTCTGCAAGTTCCCAAATAAGTACTGGCTCGCCCATATCCAGAACAAAGACATCGCCTTTTTGCGCCATGGCTGACGCTTGAATAACCAGCTGAGCCGCTTCCGGTATGGTCATAAAATAACGGGTAATATTTTTGTGGGTAACCGTGATCGGGCCACCATCTTTTATTTGTTGCTTAAACAACGGCACTACGGAGCCTGATGAGCCTAAGACATTTCCAAAACGGACCATTGAGAAAATAGTATTTGCAGTTTTTTGAGAAAGTCCCTGGAGGGCTAATTCGGCAACGCGTTTAGAGGCACCCATGACGTTGGTAGGTCTCACGGCTTTGTCCGTTGATATAAGCACAAAATTTGTAACTCTGGCTTCAATGGCAGATTGAGCGCAACTCCACGTACCGAGTACATTGTTACGAACACCCTCTATTATATTCGCTTCAACTAATGGGACGTGTTTGTGGGCTGCTGCATGAAATATGGTGTCTACAGAATATTTTTTTAAGGTTGCCGTTATTTCTTTTTGATTTAAACAATTAATTAGGACCGGGATTATTTTTGAACCGGATATTGGACTGCCGGCTTGCGAGGTTAGCTTTAAGAGTTCTTGTTGTATCGAATATAAGGCGAATTCGTTTTGCTCGACAAGGATTAGATACGATGGATTTTGATAAATGATTTGTCGGCATAATTCCGAACCAATGGATCCACCAGCACCGGTGACCATTACTGATTTTTGACAAGTGCATTTATCTAATAAATCTTTCCGCGGCGGAATTGGATCTCTACCGAGTAAATCCTCAATTTGTATATCACGAATCCTTTGATGCTTAGGATGGTTGAACAATAAGTCTTCAAGGGTCGGAACCGTTTGAATTCGCAGAGGGTACTGGCTAAGTTGTTCAACAATTTTAGAGGTAGAAGACTTGCTCGCTGCTCCCAAAGCCAATAAGACAACTTTTGCATCGTACATGTTAATAATATGTTCGATGGCGCTGGCGGGATGAACTGTAATGCCGCGGACAGTGTTGTTAATGAGTTTTGGGTTGTCATCTATGAACGCAACAACGTTATAGTCTCCAACTTCTTGAAGGCTGCCTGCGATTTGATAACCCGAATGCCCGGCGCCATAAATAATGATTGGCTGACGATTGTGTTTTCGGCTCAGATTTCTATTGGCTAAAAACAGATGTACCAAGCTTCGAAAGAACATGCGCGGTACACCTAGGGCTACAAGTAGTATACAGCTGTATATGAATGGTGTTGATCGAGGCAATTCGATTATTTTTTGATCTGGAAGCTTGATTTGTAGCTGAACAAAATAGGCACTCACAACGAGAGTGCAAGCAGAAATTACGGTACAAGCAACCACAGTTAACACGGCTTGATGTGCCATAAATCTTAGAATGGCGCGGTATAATCCCAGTTTAATAAAAGCAAATATTGTGATTGCAATTGTAACCGCAATTACAACAAGCAATTGTTTTTGCCAAATATCAAACAATTGCCCGACTCTAAAATATACCGAGACATAAATGGCGAAAGGAATCATCAAAGCGTCGTACAAAACCGATAGGGCTCTTTTTATCGCTCTTGATGATGAAAGTAATCTTATTAACACTGTCTAGATCTCGATAATTAGGCGAACGCGCTCAGAGTTGACTTTAAGCTGTAGTTTGTCGATTTTTCTTGCGTTTTCAATTGATTAGATCGCATTACCAACGATGATCGATGATTCTACATCATTTTTACATTATCATACGCCCGGTTTTGATCAGGGTGTGCAATCATTCTGTTCTTGTGAATGCGCTAATGATAAAGTTCTGGTTTGGTCCTAATTTAGACTTGTTTGAATAGAATCTGCTCGGGGAGGGTGTGTGAAAATACTGGTTACTGGTGGTGCAGGTTTTATTGGGTCTGCCGTGGTGCGGGAGATTATTAATCATACCGAGCATAGTGTATGTAACTTTGACAAACTTACTTATGCGGGTAACTTAGAATCTTTAGTTTCCGTTTCTGATTCTGATCGATATACCTTTTTCAAGGGTGATATTGCCGATCGAGCTGCGGTTCAGCAGGCGTTTTCCGAATTTGCACCTGACATCGTGATGAACTTAGCGGCTGAATCTCATGTAGACCGATCAATTGATGGCCCGGCTGAATTTATGCAGACCAATATCATGGGCACATTCACCATGCTAGAAGTGGCCAGAGAGTATTTTAACGGATTGGATTCCGACCAAAAATCAAGATTTCGATTCCATCACATCTCCACAGACGAGGTCTTTGGTACCCTAGGTGAAACCGGCTTTTTTACCGAAACTACACCTTATGCTCCAAACTCGCCATACAGCGCATCCAAGGCATCTTCTGATCATCTTGTTCGAGCGTGGTATGAAACCTACGGCTTACCTACGCTGCAAACTAATTGCTCGAATAATTATGGACCTTATCACTTTCCGGAAAAATTAATACCGCTAGTAATTTTAAATGCGTTAGAAGGCAAGCCTTTACCTATTTACGGCAATGGTTTGCAAATACGAGATTGGTTATACGTAGAAGACCATGCACGAGCATTATTGAAAGTTGTTTTCGAAGGTGAAATTGGCTCGACCTATAATATCGGCGGCCACAATGAACAGAAAAACATTGATGTGGTGAAATCGATTTGTGCCATTCTTGATGAATTGAGCCCAAAATCTACTGGAAATTATGAAGAGCAAATCGTCTTTGTGTCTGACCGACCTGGCCATGATCTTCGATATGCAATTGATGCATCAAAAATTAGTGATGAACTAGGTTGGACTCCAGAAGAGACCTTCGAAACAGGACTGCGTAAAACGGTACAATGGTATCTTGAAAATCATCAATGGTGCGGGGCGGTTACTAAAAATAAATACGACCGAGAGCGTATTGGGTTAAAAGTGTAACTCATTCCAACTTTCTACATTACAGGTTCATATCATGGAAAATTCGAGAAAAGGGATTGTACTTGCTGGCGGGTCCGGTACTCGTTTACATCCGCTAACATTAGCAGTTAGTAAGCAACTGATGCCGGTTTATGACAAACCGATGATTTACTATCCAATATCAGTGCTTATGATGGCTGGAATTAAAGAAATATTAATTATTACCACTCCCGACGACCAACCACAGTTCCAAAAGCTTTTGGGCGATGGCTCACAATGGGGAGTTGAGTTCACCTATATCATACAACCTTCGCCAGATGGCTTGGCGCAAGCATTTATTTTGGGTGAAGAATTTTTGGCGGGATCACCTGCATGTTTAATCCTTGGTGACAATATATTTCATGGTCATGGTTTAGTCGACAAACTAAAATCAGCAAACGCTCAGAGTGATGGCGCTACAGTCTTTGGTTATTGGGTTAGTGATCCAGAACGTTATGGTGTAGCTGAATTTGATGAAAACGGAAAAGTTATTTCCATCGAAGAAAAACCAGAAAAACCAAAATCTAATTATGCGGTAACGGGATTGTATTTCTACGACAACAAAGTCGTGGAATACGCAAAATCCCTAAAACCATCGCACCGAGGCGAACTAGAAATCACCGACCTTAATAAAATCTATTTAGAAAAAGAAACTCTCAAAATGGAAAACTTAGGTCGAGGTAGTGCGTGGCTGGATACAGGTACACATGACTCCTTACTAGAAGCTGGAAACTACATAGAAACATTAGTGAAAAGACAAGGTCTTGCAGTTTGCTGCCCGGAAGAGATTGCTTATAAAAATAAATGGATTAATACCCAGCAACTTTTGGCGATTACAGCGAAATATATGAAGACTGGTTATGGTAAATATTTAAACAACTTAATGCTCAGTTTATGATTTATCCCGTGGCGTTTTATATTTTTTTGATAGTTGTTCTTGGGTTTTGTTTGTAGATGCTTTATTTATTTAAGGGGAGGGGTAAGGTTATATCAGAGCCTTTAGCAGTTTTGATATCATTGATGTTATATCTGTCCGTAAGAAATAAACTTTTAGTAGTTCTCGGTATAGTAGCGTTTACTGCTTATCCTTTATTGGAGGCTACTTTATATAGATTCGTTGTTGAGTTGCTACTAATTGAGCCGGAAACGATAGTTGTTGATTATGTGGAGATACTTTATTTAATTTTAGTAAGTATTTTACTTTATTCTATTAGATATTTCTCCAAAATTGGGCGTATCGAGCTTGTTAACAAAATATATCAAATTGCGCAAGAGCTGGTCGATTCGGAAAATAAAACATTAATTACTGGGTGGTTGAGGGCTGTATTTTTAGAGTTGGTATTCGTTGTCATTACATTGATACAGATTTTTGCCGTGCTGGTTTTCTCGTTTTATTTGAATAAGAATTTTGGTTTTTTAGCACTATTAATGGTTTTGGTCGGGCTGGCTTTCGTGGGAGTAGTTTCAGCTAAAGAGTATTTGATACAGAAAAAACTAAGATATAATAAAATTCTTAGAAAGAACAAAAAAGGTGATATACAAATTAAATCAAGAGTTAGGGCCTCCGAGACAGTCGCTCTTTTTGTTAATTGTATTGTAATGATTTGGATTATTCTTGTGTTTTTTCTTGGCCATTTAGATGAGATGCACGGAATAGACGGGCTTATGATGATATTGTTGATTAGGTACACAGGTATTACTTTTACATCTCAAGCTAGTAGCGTCATGAGGCTTGTTCGTGGATATGTATACTCTGAGAGCCAAATAAGGCAGTTGTTAAAACTCGTCGGCTAAAAATCACATATAAAAATAGTTAAATATAGAAGTATGGTATTTTGATGAAAAAAAAAATTGATTCGGTAATAATTTACTCGTTTCATACAGAAGATGATTATTACACTGCTAAATCAGAGCTGCTAAAGAAAAACTTATCGGATTTAAATCTTGATTTTCAGATAGATAGTTTCAAAATTCCTCCGGGCCTGACATGGCCGGACTTATGTCGCAAGAAAATAGGGATGTTGTATAATTTTTATATTCAAAATCCTGGAAAAAAAGTTTTTTGGATTGATGTCGACTGCATGCTTACTGACTTTCCAGATTTTGTTGGAAATTTCAGTTCCGATATTATTGGTTTTCAGAGAGGGTTTGGATCTCCGTTGAAAATCGGTTATCACAATAAAGCTAGGTTTTGGGAGCCTTGTTTGTTAGGAATCAACAGTACGCCAAGTGCGAAACGCTTTCTTGAAGACGCATTTATAATCGAACAAAATAGCTCTCTTAAGGCAACAGACGATTATTTTTTTGAAGAGTCTTGGAGGCAAAACTGCTCTGATCTCAGCTATCAGATAATTCCGTCTAAATATAAATTTACAAATATTGAAAATAAGCCATATGATGCGTTTTTTGGTTTTGGAGCTAGTGGAAATGTTGCAAAGTTCAAAGGTAAAGTCGTGCAGCATGTTACTTCTGGAGTAAGTTCGACAGTTGATATTAAAGATAAGGTGGATAAGCCCCTTAATAGTAATCAAGGAGTCTTTTTTCAGAAGATAAAATCCGGTTGTTATTCTATCGTATCCAGATTTTTATCAAAGTTTAACTCAATACAAATTCAAAAAAAAAATAAATCTCATGTCAATTCATCTCTAGCTGTAAAGGCCTTACCTTTAAAAGCTTTGCGTATAAAGTTACTTAGTGCAGCAAATGCGGGAAATTTCTCCACAATTAAAGAGTTCGAGCATCAGGCAAAAAATACGAGAATTGGTAAAGCTCGAATTGATTTGATGGCTCAATCAAGATCTTTGCTTTCATATGTAACAGTAGAAAGCTCTAACGATAAAGGTTTTATTCCGTTATGTTGGTGGATAAATCCTGCACCAGGAAATTTTGGAGACTGGCTAAGCCCTTATATAATAACAAAAATTACTGGGAGGCCAGTTAAATATATTAGCCCGCATAATACGACAGAATCAAAATATTTGTCAGTTGGATCTATAGCTAAATTCGCTAATAAAAAAGCAATTGTGTTAGGTAGTGGTTACAGTAGCAAACTAAATGAGGTGAATATCGAGGCTGATTATAGATTCGTGAGAGGTCCTCTATCTCGTCAACATATTCTTGATGCTGGGGGTGTGTGTCCCGAAGTTTATGGTGATCCTGCTATCGTTTTACCGCTTTTGTATACGCCACCAGCTCGCCAGTCTAAGAGTGGTAGAATAGCATTAATCAGGCATTTTACTCATGCAAATATACCACTTGCTTTACCTGACTATGTTGATGAACTATGTATACTGAAATCCTCCCCTGAAGAAATTGAAGAGCTTATAACTACTTTACATCAGTATGATGGTATAGTAAGCAGTGCTATGCACGGATTTATTGTAAGTCAGGCGTATCAACTTCCCTGCGCATTGGTTACTTTTGAGGGAATGGAAGATGCTGTGCATGGTGACGGAATGAAATATAAAGACTATTTTTTAGGTGTCGGGCTGAACCCTGTGAATCCTGTAGTTTTATCAAGAAATTTAACAACTGTAAATCTACACTCTTTATTAACACAAGAAGCAATTTCACAGACAATAGTTGCTCGAGTTAAGCATGAGCTGGAAAGCGCCTTTAGCTGTGAGTAGTTTTTTTTGATTAGATTTTTCCCAAGAGATTTATTGAGTTTTCCTTATGAGAAAATTAGAGAAATTACATTAAGATTGAGTAAGCTTGATCCGATTCCTATATTTTATTTTTCACTAATTCCTAATGTTGGTGATGAAATTGGTCCATATCTAGTTAATAAGTTAACAGGTCGACCTGTTGTTAAAAGTTTTATGGGGTTAACCAATCATCTTGTCTCGGTCGGGAGTATAGTTTCGGAAGCTAACTATAATTCGATCATATGGGGAAGTGGGTTTAAGTTTCCAGGAAGCAAAGTGCTGTCAAAACCTAAATTTATATCTTCTGTAAGGGGCCCACTAACTAGAACATTGTTATCCAAACAGGGGATTAATTGCCCTAGTCGATTTGGTGATCCAGCATTGGTAATGCCATTATTTTTTCAGAGTGAACTCATTGCTCAGCGTGGAGTGATTGGTGTTGTACTTCATTATCACCATCAAGATAAAAAATATCTGTTTGAGGATTCCAAATTTAAAATTATAAATGTCAGCACGAAGAATGTTGAGCATTTTATTGATCAGCTTCAAGAGTGTGAATATGTAATCTCGTCTTCTCTTCATGGTCTGATTATTTCTGACGCATATTCTATTCCTAATGTTTGGATAGCCTTCGAAAACAATTTTAACGAGCAGTTCAAATATCAAGATTATTACTTGTCACTCGGATTAACAGATAGAGCTCCTTTGATTCTAAATAATGGAATATATTATGACCCTGAATTTTTCTATTCTCATATACGTTCATCTAATATAAAGACCGCTTTTTTGGAAGCAATCCTTGATGATTTTGAGCAGTGCAGATCATACCTATAAAATAGCTGTTATAGTAACGTTGTATAATAAAGAGCTTGAGATTTCTCGGTGTATTTATAGTGTTGCTATTCAATCGCTTAAACCGGATATATTAGTTATAGTAGATGATAAGTCGACAGACAATGGTCTTAAAATAGCGAAATCGTTAAAGATTGACATTCCTGTGTTGTTTATAGAAAACTCGGAGAATGTAGGTCCGTCGATAGCCAGAAATATAGGTGTCAATAGTGTTAGCGCTGAATATATTGCTTTTTTAGACGCTGATGATTATTGGTTGCCAAATTTTTTAGAGGAAGTAGTTTTAAATCTTAAGCATGAAAATGCTAGTTTTTGTGCGACGAGTTATTTCTACTGTTATGGGGATGAGAGGTTTTTGTCGAAAACTGATGTTACTGAAAATGGTTTTATCGATGATTTTTTTGCTAGTTTTTCATCAATCAGACTACCTTTTGTGACATCTTCAGTTTGTATGAGGCAAGATTTATTTAAATTTTTGGGTGGGTTTAAAAAAGAAATATCTTTGGGAGAGGATATTATACTGTGGTCGTCAGCGTGGCAATTTGGCGGTATATTTTTGATAAAAGAACCTCTGGTGTGTTATTCATTGGATGCCAACTCCTCTCAGGTGAGACGTAGCTCCTATGCTGATATTGTTTCTTTTCTTGATTACTTTAGATGCTCTTTTGATGTGAGTTCTCTACGCACAGATAAAGAATTAAGTTCATACAATTCTTTCCTAGTAAAAACATATGTGAGAGCCTGTTTGGGGGCTGCTCTTTCTTCTAAGCGTCGGGAGTTTGATAAACTTATGGAGTTGCGAATTGATTTCTGTTTGAGTCCTACTACTATCTTATTTTGGTTGTACTGGAGTTTAAGTATTTTACCGAATTTTCTTAGGGTCAGGTTTGCGAATTTCATTTTAAGATGCATTAGGTGTTTAAGAAAAATATAGACTAAGTTTATGGTTCCCAAATAATATTATGCATAAAAGTATTTTATATGTAGTTAATGTCGATTGGTATTTTGATCTGCATTGGATGGATAGAGTAAGGGCGTCTATCAAGAAGGGTTATAAGGTGTCGGTAGCCGTAAAAATCACAAATACTGACCTCGAAGAAAAGTTCAAGAAAATGGGGTTGAGAGTATATGATGTTCCATTCTCTAGGAAGTTTGGATGGTTTCGAGAATTGCTATTATTAAAATCATTGGCTCGTGTTATTGATTCTTCCCAGTTGGATATTTGTCATGCTATTACCATAAAGGCATGTTTTAGTGTTGCTTTACTTTCATTTTTATTACGGACTAAGCTAGTAGTTTATTCATTCCCTGGTCTGGGCAGACTTTTTTCTACGAAAGGAGGAGTTCTTCTAGGTGTATTTCGAAATTTAGTTAAGCTTTTTTTTCGTATAGTTTTCCGGTTCTTTCGTAGCTCTACGACGTTTGAAAATAATGATGATAGAGCTTTACTTTTGGGTAAATGTGGTCATTTACTTAATCGAGCTAAAGTGTTACCTGGGGCGGGTGTAAACACTGAGCGCTTTTGCTATTTGGAAAAAATTTTTAGTAAAAACCTTATAGTACTTTTTTCTGGTAGATTGTTGAAAGCTAAAGGGCTTTACGACTTAGTTAGAGTTGTTGATCTAATGCGCGCTAATGACTTTCCTGTTGAATTATGGGTTGCAGGAGTTGTGGATATAGAAGGTGAAGGCTCGATATCAAATGATAGGTTGTTAAGTTTGTGCGAACAAGGAAGCATACAGAAATTATTTTTAAATGCTAAGAATATAGAAGAAATAATTTGGGATTCAGATGTTGTGTGTTTACCTACTTACTATGGAGAAGGTATTCCTCGGGCGTTAATAGAAGGTGCTTCTTGTGGTCGAGCAGTTGTTACATATGACGTTTCTGGCTGTAAAGACTTCGTGAGAAACAATGAAAATGGGTTTTTGATAAAAAAAGGTGATGTGCAAGCCTTGTATAATTCTTTGGTGATATTATGTAATAATCGCAAATTAGTTAACAATATGGGACTGCGGGGTAGAGAAATTGTTGAGTCAGAATATAGGAATGATATTGTGATAGGTGCCTTACTTGATATTTATGACTCAATAGCTTTTGTTAGGTAGTATTTACCTTTCTTCATATAAGCTCCCTCTGTGGTAGTCAATAATTTTGACCGCACGTTAATAAGAATTCTAGTAAGCCTGTTCTGCTTTGTCGAGCGTCATACTACCGTTTTTTGAATGTGGTCTGTGTTGAGTATAATTACCCGTTAGATAACGAATAATATGTTGCTTATCTTCTTCTTTTCGAAAGTTTTATAGCCTTTTTTAGAAATCCATTCTGTTTTTAAACCTTGGTTTCAAGTAATAACTGCAATCAATTATGCAGCAAGTAAATCTACTCGCT